>USHE01000075.1 GCA_900554385.1 uncultured bacterium
TAAGAGTAAACTTTCTGCGGCTGCTTTTTGAATGCGCACAACCCTATTACTTTTTCTTCTTCTTTGAAAAGTTTTTTTAATAATTCCATATACACATCCTTCTTTTTAGTGTATAATTTATTTAATGATACTGTGTAAAAAGTCAATACAATGCGTGCAAATAGCGCAGACTAATTTAAAAAGGAGATAGAATTATGGCTGAAAAAGTGACAAAAGAAATGAATATTATGGAAATTGCACAATCTTATCCTGAAAGCATTCAAGTGTTTCAAAAATACGGTTTAGGATGTATCGGATGTGCTGCTGCAAGATTTGAAAATTTGGAAGCAGGCGCACGCGTTCATGGTTTTGATCCTGATGCAATGGTTGCTGAAATTAACGAATTAATCGAAAACAGATAGAATGTTTGACTGCGTTTTTAGCATGCTTCGGCAGGGTTGAGCCGGCATCAAAAGATTACAAAAATTTAACGGCGGGTATTTTTCTACTCGCCGTTTTTATGTGTGATAGTTATAAGTTATAAGTTGTAAGTTGTAAGATTATTTTTTCAAAAATCCTGCCATTGATTGTTTTTGAAATGGTTGGGTCTTTATTGTTGCAGGTTGTGCAGTTTGTGAATTTGGAGCAGGTGTACTTTCTGTTTCTTTTACCTGTTGAGGTTGTTGTATCTGAGGTGCAGCAGACGGAGTTTGTTCTGTCATTACTGCTTTTTCTTTAGCCCTGTCGTTTTTCGTCATTCTGTCACAATATCTTGCAAGCCATATCATAAACATTGGTACAAGTGCAAGTGTTGATAACGCTCCGAATGTGCTGTTCATTGTTTTTGCGTAATTGATGTATTTATTGCCTTTTACGTTTTTGAACTCTTTGTAAATATTTTGAAGTGATTTATTATCAGGGGCAATATTTTTGAATGCGTCTTTGATTTCCTGAATTGTAGCATTTTTCAAAGGTTTACCCAAGATAGCTTCTGCGTTAGTCTTAACATTCTTATCAAGCCCTAACATCTTTTTGATGTTACCGCCGTTTTCTTCAACAAAGTCAAAGAAACCGTTAATTCCACCTTTGTATTTATCGATGTTGCTGTATTTAGATGTGATTTCAGCACTTGTTAATACGTGAATACCGTTGCCTGCTGTAAAGTAGTTTTTAACTTTGTGTAATAATGAATTTGCGTGATCTGCAGGTTTTGTATTTAGTGCAAGTCCTGATAGTTTTGAAAATGCTTGAGAGCAAGCTCTGGATAATGCTTTTGCTCCGAACAGGATTGCTGCGAAACTTGATATATCACGTACCAGAATTTCTTTTTTGTCGTATTTATCCTGACCGTTTATATATCTTGGAGGCAGGCAGAAGCCGAACAATAATGTCAGCATCGCAGTAACAGACATTGAAGGACCGTCAAAGTCAAACTTATCAGCAAGTTTTTTAAGCCAGCTGGTACTCATTACAGTGTCGCCGGTTTTTGCCATAACTTTTTGAATACCTGCACCCTGGAACGGAATATCTTTCCCATTGGCTTTCTTTGCGTCTGGTTTATCTTCTGCTTTTTCTGTAGTTAGTTTATTTTCCGGTACGTCAGTGCTTTCTTCTGCATGATTAAGTGCAGGGTTGCCCTTTAAACCGAGGTTGTATAATTTAGGAATTACAGTGTAGAAACCTACTACAGCCAAGAACATTGACATAATCGTCGTAAATCTTGACCCGATACGTCTTGATGTATGAGTTTTTAAGAATTCGGAAACATCTGTTGTACCATCTTTTTCAAGCTGCTTTGTCACAGACTCAATTGCATCGTTTGAGTAGTTTTTCATTGAGCTGAGCAGTTTATTAAAGCCTTCCGTAACAGGTTCTTTGCGGCCTTCCACTTTAAGATGTGCAGCCATTTCATTTACAGATGGTGAAAGATTTTCTTTCTTTAACATCATAAAGTCATCAGCAAGATTTTTTGTTAAATCTTCTGCGGAACCGTCAACTTTAATGTCGAGGAGATTTTTTATAAATCCTTTAGATTTAGCGTTTTCGATTTCAATTACTCTGTTGGTGAATTCTGCCGCTGTTTTATTAATATCAAGGTTTGCAATCGGTTTAGTGCCGTTTTCAGTACCCAGTGTTTCGTTTAAGACATTTTTGAATACATTTTCATAAAACTCTTTTTTAGTTTTTGCAATATCTGAGAGAGTATTTCTGTTCTCGGTGGCGTAAGTTTCGAAAATTTGTCCTAAACCTTTTATTGTATCTATTGAAACATTATTCGCAGAGCCTGAATGTTTTGTTATAAAATGAAGCATTATAGCAGGAATAATGAATGCGCTTGGACCGCTTAATATTTCACGAACGCCTTCTTTTCTTGCAAATTCCCAGTTTAAAGGTCCGTGTTTTTTCCCGTTTTCGTCTTCTTTTCTTCCGCGGTTCAAACCTTCTTTAATTCTCGGAGCAACCATACCGATACCGTCCTGCGCAATAAACGATGCTGCAAATCCGCCTCTATCAATGGCATCCATCAACATGACAATAGGGTTACTTCCTTTAAATGAAGGTGCATAATTTACATTATTAACTTTATTATTCGACTGCTGCTGATTTTTGGATTGTCTGTTTCGGCGCAAGTTATCGCTAACCGGTGTACTAATTGCTTTTACTACCATATCCCTACTTTAAATTTTCATAACTATCTACACATATATTTAATAAAACTATTAATTGCTGCTTATTGCTAGTTCAAGGGGTTTGTTTAAAATAATTTAACAAAACTTTGATTGAATAAGTGTAATCATTATACTTAATATGTAGTAATTTTGCAAGAAATTTACTACAAATATAACAATAAGTTTACAAACCTGTAATAAACTCTATTTTTAAATAAAAACTAAGTATTAAAAGGCTGGCTTTTGTATCAAATTGACATATAGTGTTTTCTATTTTAAACTCAACTTATGGAAGTTAAAGTTATCGGAGCCGGTTTAGCAGGAAGTGAAGCTGCTTTACAGCTGGCAAAAAGAGGAATAAAGGTTAAACTATATGAAATGCGCCCCGTTAAATCTACAGGTGCGCATAAGACGGAAAATTTCGCAGAATTTGTATGCTCAAACAGTCTTGGGGCTTCTGATTGCTCTAATGCGTCAGGCTTATTAAAGAGAGAAATGGAAATTCTTGGCGGAGAATTGATAAAAATAGCCAGAGGATGTGCTGTTCCTGCGGGAAATGCTCTTGCAATTGACAGAGAATTGTTTTCGCAGACGGTTACTGATAAGATAAATGCCGAACCGAATATAGAAGTTATTAGGGAAGAAGTGTCAGAAATTCCTGATGGTAACGTTATTATGGCGTCAGGTCCGTTGACTTCTGATTTGCTTGCGGAGTCAGTGAGAATGTTTACGGAAAGCGAACATCTTTACTTTTTTGACGCTATTGCGCCTATTGTTGAAAAAGACAGTATAGATTTCGATAAAGCGTTTTGGGCAAGCAGATACGATAAGGGTGAGGCTTCTTATATTAATTGTCCGATGAATAAAGAGCAGTACGAGAAGTTTTATGATATTTTGATTAATGCGCCTAAAATAGAGTTAAAAGAATTTGAAAAGAATGCAAAGTTTTTTGAAAGCTGTTTGCCTATTGAAGTTTTAGCCTCAAGAGGGGTTGATACCTTGCGTTTTGGACCTATGAAGCCTGTTGGACTTGTTGATAAACGCACTGGAGAAGACAATTACGCTGTAGTACAGCTCCGTCAGGATAATTCGGCAAAAACACTTTTTAATCTTGTTGGATTTCAAACAAATTTAAAATGGGGTGCGCAAAAAGAACTTCTTCAATCAATACCGGGGCTTGAGAATGTAAATATCGTAAGGTATGGTGTAATGCACAGAAATACCTTTATAAATTCTCCAAAACTTTTAAACGCATCCCTCCAAACTCGTAAGAGGGCAAACCTTTTCTTTGCAGGGCAAATTACGGGAACTGAAGGGTACACTGAATCTATCGCATCCGGGCTGCTTGCTGGTATTAATATTGCAAGATATTTGAATGGAGAAACTTTGTTGGAGCTTCCGCAAGAAACAATGCTCGGAGCTTTAACTCGTTATATTTCAAACCCTGAACACGAAAAATTCCAGCCGATTAACTCTAACTGGGGAATTGTTCCTCCTGTTGAACTGCCGAAAAAAGAAAGAAAAAATAAAAAGCTGAAAGCTGAACTTATTGTAAAACGATCTTTGGATGTTTTAGGCGGTTTTGTTTAGTGTGTTATTGTTTTCATGCTGTTTGGGTTTGTTTTCTTCCAGACCAAGAAGTCTTAACGCAGGGTGGATAAATGCGTGGCTTACCTGAGGTGCTAATATTGCAAGTCCGATAACTGAACCTAACAAAGAGCCTGCTTCAATACTACCTTTTATTTTAGAAAAAGCTTCGGGTTCGTCATGTGTAAGAAGTTCTCTTTTTATTTCAGGTGTAAATCTGTCTTGAAGTTTGTTTATGTTCAGCAAATGTTGCCTGTCTTCAATGGATTTATCGGAAAGTTTTCTGTATAAATCATAGTTTTTCAAGTCTTTAAAATGATTAAAGCCGGCTTCCGGCATGTCTTTGAAAAGATGATTTTTTGCATATTTAAATGCCCCTTTTCTAAATACGGGAACGACCAGAGCCATGTATACGGCAAGACATGTTGCCTGATAAAGAAATTCTTTTGCTGCTGCGTATTTTTTTGTTTCAGGCGAGATGTTATTATCTATTAGTATGAAGCCAGGTCTGCCTATGGCTTTGAGGACAGTTTCCGTGGTAACTGCGGAACTTGTACTCTGAACGAGGTTTGTTAATCCTGAATTAGTCAGTGCGCTTGTAATTGGTCCTATCATACGCCGCCTACTTTCATTCCTGTTTGGGGAGCTGCCATAAATGTCTGCAGCTTAACAGCAGGTTTTTTGTTATATACGGGAGGCGTTGGCTGAATTGGGGTCTTATGTTCTGTGGTTGTATTTTCTGTTGGCATTTTTAAAATCTTTGACATAACAGGTTTAATTGTAGCAGAACATAGTGCCGGTATTGCAACAAGAGCCGCTGTACATACGCCAATAAATCTGAGGTTATTTGTTGCGCGCATTTTGTATTTTTCAAGTTGTTTTTCTGCGGATTTGAGGGCATTAGTAATCTTATCGTTTTTTAGTCCGTCTGCAATGTCCTGCTTAATTTTGCTGTTTAAAAAATCCTCTTTGGTAACTTTTTTTGTAAAAAGAGGAGAACATTTTCCAGCAAGATAACCGCAGCCCAGATATACAGGTATTGCGATAAGTTCAGTTAAGCCTTCTCTTAGTGCAGTATATTTTTTAGTTTCGGGTTTTTCCGTTTTGTCCATCATCGTGAATGTAGGACGGCAAATCCCTTTTACCGCAGCGATGGCAACGACCGCATACGTAGGCTTATTATTTTCTCCCAAGTGAGAGCATACGTTTCTTAAAAAATTTTGAAATCCCATTTTGTCCGGCTTTGTAATTTTATATTTCGACCTGCTTATGTTAAAACCAAAAAAATTTTTTTTCAACATATCATAAAGAAAAATGAACAAAAATTTTTGCAAATCGTTATAATTATACAAGAGGTTATTATAATGGATAAAAAATGTACAAAATACGAAGCTTTATTTACTTTTTCCGATGAGAAAACATTGAAAGAGCATGTTTTAACCTGTGAAGATTGTCAGGCGGAGCAGGAACTTATGGATAAAGTTTCAGAACTTTTGCAGGAAGTTAAGTCGGAGTTTTTAGAACGCAGAAGGTCTTTTGCAAAGTTGAAAGCCGTATGTGCGGCATTTGCAATACTTTTTAGCGGAGTTACACTCGGCATAATCAATTTGAATACGGATATTGCAGATACTATAAAATACGGTCATGTTCTAACTATTGAGGATTATGGATTTCCTGTAGATTCTTACGGGCTGATAATGGTGGATGAATGAATTTTAAAGAGATAATTAAGAAGAACAGAGTTAATGTAAAAAATATCATTCGAAAGATTTCCGGTGAAGATAACGAGGATTTGGAGCAGGAAGTTTATCTGAAGGTGTGGAAAAATTCTGATAAATACAACGAAACCGGTAATTTTAGAGGTTGGATTAGCACTGTTGCTAAAAATGTTGCGAAAGATTATTTGAAATCTTCTGCTAGAAAGCGTGAACAGTTAATTGCAGAAGATGACAAAACTTTTGAAAATTTAAAAGATACAAAAGCTTCTCCTGAACTTAATGTGTTAAAAAATGACAGGCAAAAAAGAATACTTGAGGCAATAAATTCATTAAAGCCAAAGTTTCGGGAAGTTATAGTTTATACTGAATTTTACGGATATACCTATGAGGATTGTGCGAAAAAGTTTCATTGTCCGATAGGTACCATAAAATCCAGAATATATAATGCAAAAAAAGAATTGGCAGAAGAATTAAAAGACTTATTGTAACTATATATAGTAGTAATTAGCAAGAAAGGAAACATTTGTATGAAAAAAAGTTTAATTTTAGCGAGTTTGTTGGCATTTACAGTTTCAATACCGTGTTTTGCAGCAGACACACCACCGTTGGAACCTGCACAGCCTATGCCGCAAATAGAAAGACCTGCACCTCCAGATATGCATAAACCGCCTAAAAAGGGTGAATGCAAACGTGCGGAATTCGAAAAACGTCTTAAGCTTACGGATGAACAAAAAGCCAAAGCCAGAGAAATTCGTATGAAAGGACATGAGGCTATGCGTCCTGTTATGGAGCAGATTAAATCAAAATATCAGGAAATAGATGCCGTAAGACGTTCTAAGATGGCTACAGCTGCCCAAAATGAAAAAATAGTTAAGCTTAAAGGTGAAATAAGAGAGTTAAAAAAACAGGCTCATGATCTTCGTGTAAAAAATATGCAGGAATTTGAGTCAATTTTAAACAAAAAACAGTTAAAAGAATTGAGAAAAATGAAGGCAGAGGGGCGTAAAAAATTCGAGAAACAGTTTAAAAAGCATCACGGAAATTCAAACAATCCGCAATTCAGACCATTGCCGCCTGAAGATGACAGAGCTGATATCCCGCCACCACCGCCGCAACATAACGGGGAGGCTCGATAAATCCTTAAAAAAAGACCGCCATTGGCGGTCTTTTTTTATTTGATAATCGGAATTTTTATCTCAAATTCTGTTTTTTTTGTCGTTGATTGAATGAGTGAAAGTTCGGCGTTTTGTAGTTTTAAATTGTTTTGACAGATATAAAGTCCAAGTCCGCTGCCTGTCTTTTTGGTCGTATACCCTTCGTTAAAAAGGTCTTTTTGAGCTGTTTTTGATATAGGCTTTCCGTTGTTGGAAATTCTGATAACCGCAAACTCTTTTTCAATGTCTGACGTTACAATTATTTCCCCTTTTGTGTCAATTGCTTCTATTGCATTTTTAATCAAATTAATCATGCACGCAAGAAACTTATTTTCATCTACATAAATTTCAGCATCAGATTTAAGATTTGAACTTATTGTTATTAGTTTGTCATGGATATAAACTCTGCCCATTTTTATGCTTTGTTCTATAAGATTATTTGTGTTGCAGACGGTTTGTTTTATATTATCAAGAGATTTTAGGTCAATCAGTGAATTGTTAACCATTTTTACTGATTTTTGAATACATTCGATTGCTCTTTCTATAGATTCATTCTTAATGCCTTCTTTTAGAAGCTGTTTTTTTATTATTTCGCAGTAAACATCACAGATAGAAACCTGATTTCGTATTTCGTGTGCAATACAGCGGGATTGTTCTTTTAGAATTTCGGTTGGCATAGTGACCTCTCTTTTTAATAAAAAGGGTTCAGTAAATTCTGAACCCTTTTTTTATGTGTATAAACGTGTTCTAGGCTGAAATTTTAGCACGAACTTTGTTTCCAAAACCGTTGTTTAGAGCATAGAGAACAGCCTGGGTTCTGTCGTTAACCTGCAATTTTTGGAAAATGTTGTTAACGTGAGTTTTAACTGTAGTTTCCGAAATAAACAATTTGCCTGCAATAGCCTTGTAGTTATTACCCTGAGTGAGAAGGTCAAGAACTTCTTCTTCACGTGAAGTTAAATAGCTTAAGAGATTTTCTTCGTTTTGAGTATTGGCTTCTTCTTTAAAGCTTCTCTGGAAGTATTCAAAGAATCTTGAAGAAAGTGCAGACGGAAGATATACTTTACCTCCCAAAACTTCATCAATTGCATAAATCAATTGTGCAGAAGCCATGGTTTTTAAAACGTAGCCTTTTGCACCGATTTTCATAGCTCTAAAGATTAAATCAGCATCATCGTATCCGCTAAGTGCTACAACTTTTGTTCCGAGTTCAAGTTTTTCGATTTCTTGAATTGCTTGCAGTCCGTCTTTTTCAGGCATATTAATATCCATTAATACTAAATCAGGCTGATATTTTTTTACAAGATTAATTGCCATATTCGCGCTGGTTGTCGCGCCGACAACATCGTAGCTTGTTTCAATGCTGATTAATTCCTTAATCCCTCTAAGGTGATCTGCATTGTCGTCAACTAATAAAATTCTTGCTTTTCTCTTGAACTCTCTCATTTTATTCCCCTCTTAAACTAAATTGATTGCTTTCCTCTACACTGTATATACTACAACTTTTAGAGGGGGTTCTTCATCCATGCCTTGATTGATGTTTGAGGATGTAAAGCATGAATTATTGGTTTACATCTTTGGATTTAGAAAATCTCTAAACCATGCTCTACACCATGCTTTGCGGCATGATTGATTTTTGGGATTAAATTTTTTACGCTAATCTTTTTGAACTAATTTTCTTGTGGTATATTGAAGAAAAGAATTACTAATATATTTGTTAAGGGGGAATATGGAATTTTTGATTTTTATAATTGG
>USHE01000076.1 GCA_900554385.1 uncultured bacterium
GTTGACGTTGTATTTGTACTTTCTAAAGACGTTACTGTTGAAGAAGTAAACGCAGCTTTGAAAGAAGGTGCTGACGGACACGTTCTTTGCTATACTGAAGAACCGCTTGTATCTTCTGACTACGTTGGTACTTCTCAATCATCTACAGTTGACGCTTTGTTAACTCGTGTTATGGGTGGTAACCAGGTTAAAATTTTTTCTTGGTACGACAACGAAATGGGTTATTCAACTCGTTTAGCTGAAACTACTTTGATGGTTGCTTCTAAACTGTAGTTAACAGTTTATTAATAGTAAAAGAGTCGTAAGTAATTACGGCTCTTTTTTTTTTCTATTGTTGGATTATTTTTTGTTTTTTGTACGTTTTAATATTCTTAGAAAGAGAGGTTAGTTATGCGTACTTTAAAAATTATTTCTTATATTTTTATTATAATTGGTGCTTTAAACTGGGGGCTGGTAGGTCTTTTCAATATTGACCTTGTTGCGTTATTATTTGGCGAAATGTCTTTAATCGCAAGACTTATTTATATAACCGTAGGCGTTTCTGCTTTCGTATCAATTGCTACTACTTTCAGAGAAATTTTTGAAAGGTAGTTTAGGCAACGAGAGAGTCCAGATATTTTTTGTTTGCGTTAAGTGTGTTTTCTGTTGCAACGATTGAATAAACTGGCTTTTCGTTAAATATATAATTTGCCGCATTGTAAATATCTTCGGGTGTAATTTTATCTATTTCGTCAAGAAGTTTGTTTTGGTGGGTTAAACCGTAAGGGTTTCCAACGCTGTAATTTAAGTTTGCAGTCTTATTAATCCCGCCTTCGTTGCTTTCCAGAATTCCATTTTTAAGCGCAAGCTTAGCACTTTTAAGTTCTTCTTCAGAAACTTTTTCACATTTTAATTTGTTAATATGTTTTTTGAAGCCTTCGATTGATTTTTGCAGATTATCGTAGCTTATTTCGCCTGTTTCTTTGTTTTCGGTTGTTGTGCCTATTGTCAGGGCAAGCGTTTGGGTTTTGTAAATATGATTTAGATGTGAACTAACAGAGTAGGCAAGTTTTTGTTTTTCTCTGAGGTCGTTGAACAGACGTGATGACGGGCTTCCGCCAAGAATTAAATTTAAGAGATCTACTGTTGCTGTATCTTTGATATTGTTATTCGTTTTAAATTTATATGCCATAACAATTTTTGCCTGATTTTTGTTATGAATATCAGTTAAAACTTTTGATTCTTTTTGCGGTTCGTATTTTTCATATTTTAGTTGTGTAAACTCTTTTGCTTTAGGGAAAAGCGCAGCTTCGTTAAATATTTTATTTTTTAATTCAGGATTTGAACTGAACGGAGCTGATACAATCAGCGACATTTGGGCAGATTTTGTAATGTCCTTGTAAAGCGATTTTATGTCTTCAAGAGTAACACTGTCAATGCTGTTTAGAATTTCTTCATTTGTATAACCCAATAATGTGCCGTTATGAAATTCTTTATTCAACTTGTCATAAGGATTTTTTTCCGCACGTGATAGGTCATCTTTAAGGTTCTTTTTTACACTTTCAAGAGATTTTTGTGTAAATCGCGGGAGCAAGATGACTTCTTTTGCTGATTTTATTGCATAATCTAAATTTTCAGCATTACATTCTGTCGTAGCGTTAAGAGTCCTGTCTGTGGCAATAAAACTGTGAGAAATTGCTTTTTTAGCGTTATCTGTGGAAAATTTTCGTTTATCTCTGAGGGCAGAGCCTTCTTCCAAAAGTGCGTTCAAAATAAATGGAGCAGCCGGTTTTTTAGTCATAACAGGAACTTCAGTTATAAATGACAGGGCGAAGGAAGAATTCGGTGTTTTTGTATCATTCAAAACTAGTTTCATATTATTTTTAGGGAGAGTATATTCTTCAAGATTTTCTGTTTTTATTGCCTGACTTCTTCCGGTAAAAGAAATATTTTGGGCTTTAGTATAGTTTTCCGAAATTTTATTTGAATTTTGCGGATGGACAATTGTTATGGCTGTTTTATTCAGGTCGAAATATTTTTTTGCAACATCTTTAATATCTTGCGCCGTAAGATTATTGATTATGTTTTCGTAATCTTTTACCAGCCCAATGTTATTATCCAAAAGAGCTTCTCCAATGGTATTATTCATACTTTCTGAGTATTCAAAGCTATTGGAAAGATATTTTAGCATGCGTTTTTTTACAATTTGCATTTCTTCATCGGTTAAGTCTTGGTTTTGCCTGTTGGTAATTTGTTGATAAAGAATTTTTAGCAGTTTTTCTGAATTTTCTTCATTCGTATTTGCAGAAAGAATAATTGCGCGCGGAGCGTTTTTGTCTGTACTTATTTTTTCATCATTGGCAAAGATTTCAAGGTTTAGCGGATTTGTGTGCTTTGTAATCGCCGGCGATGTCAGTAACAACTCGAAAAATGCCTGAAGAATAATGCGGTCTTTAATATTATTATTTTCAGGACCTTTAAATCCCATAGCAACAAATGTTGAAACAGCTTTATCCGAAATAATATCCTGTCTGATTGGTTTTTCGATTGGGGTTAATTTCTCTGTGTATCTGTCATTTGGAGGTGTTTTTCGAGATGTAAAATATTTTGAAACCAGTTTCATTGTTTCTTCAGGTTTTACGTCACCTGAGATTACTGTCACCATATTTGCAGGGTAATAGTTTTTGTTGAAATAATCAACCACATCATGTTTTGTAAGATTTGTAATATTGGCTGTTGTGCCTGCAATAAGATCGTTTGAATTTGTATTGATATTAAATAAATTTTTGATTGTTCTGTTAAATCCTAAGTTTTCGGGATTTGATGTAATCATATTAATTTCAGAATTAACGATACCTTTTTCTTTTTCAAGCATTTCTACTGCAAATCGTGGAGATTCCAGCATGGATGCGTGAATTTTAATTTTCTTTTCTAAGTCACCGTCGTTTAGCAGATAGGATTTAATATAATAATTGGTTTCTGCAAAGCTTGTACTTGCATTTGTGCTTGCCCCCATTTCGTCTGTTTTTTTGAAAAAATCTCCGGTTTCAAGTCCGTCAGAGCCGTTAAATAGATTATGCTCGATATAGTGGCTTATTCCGCGAATATTATCCGGTTCATTCATAGAACCGGTGTTTACGTAGGTTTTTACTACAGTTTGACCGTCATTTGGAATTATCGCAACTTTTTGACCGTTAGCAAGCTTATACAAATGAGCTTTTGTATTAAATGGTAAATCTATTTCTTCTACTTTTTTGTAACTTATTGGGGTGCTTACCTTGTAATCAGGCGTAATATTGGATATTTCATTATTCTGCACCTGTTTATTTCCGTCAGATTGAACTGGATTTTGGGCAGTTCCGCGGAATTTAATATTACCTGTTTTATAAAATGGATTAATATTCAACATAAATACCTACAATATTATAAAAACACGGGGAATAAAAAAATTGCCCCGTGTTTTTACTTTTATTTAAAAATAGTTTGTTCTCTATCAGGTCCGACGCTTACAATTGAAATAGGTACTCCGAGAAGTTCTTCAAGTCTTGAGAGGTATTTTTTTGCATTTTCAGGTAAGTCTTCGTACTTGCGTATGCCTGTTAAATCTTCCTTCCAGCCTTTATGAGTTTCATAGACCGGTTCTAAGTATTTGTGAATATATACATTTGTCGGATAAGATTTGTAGATTTTTCCATCACGTGTATCTTTGTATGCAGTACAAACTTTAATTTCATCAAAAGTATCAAATACATCAATTTTAGTAAGAGCAATTGATGTTAAGCCCCCAACAAGGACTGCGTATTTCATTGTAACAGCATCAAACCATCCGCAGCGGCGAGGGCGTCCTGTGGTTACCCCGAATTCGTGTCCGATTTCACGTATTTTGTCGCCTGTTGCGTCAATAAGTTCTGTTACAAATGGACCTTCGCCAACTCTTGTTACATAAGCTTTTGCAACCCCTATTACTTCATCAATCATTTTCGGTCCGTAGCCTGAACCCGTGCAGGCTCCGCCGCCGATTGGGTTTGATGATGTGACGAAAGGATATGTACCATAATCCACGTCAAGCATTACACCCTGTGCGCCTTCAAAAAGAATTCGTTTTTCTTTAGATTTTTCAAGCATTTCCTGCCAGTCAAAGCACACGTAAGGTTTAAAAATTTGGGCATATCTTTCACATAAAGCAAGAACGCATTCTTTTGAATATGGTTGAAGTCCGTAAACTTTTTCAAGCGTTTTGTTTTTTAAAGGAAGTATAACGTCAAGTTTTTCATTTAAAGCTTCAAGTGAATACAAATCTTCAATCTTCAAACCAAAACGTGCAACTTTATCGGTATAAGTAGGTCCAATGCCTTTTTTAGTTGTTCCGATTTTCCCTTTTTTAGCGTTATCTTCGCTGTAGCCGTCAACTTCTGTGTGATAAGGCATTGTAATTGATGCAAGCGGGCTTACTTTCAATCCTGAAACATCAATACCTTGTTCAATAAGTTCATTCACTTCTTTTTCAAAAGCTTCCGGCAGGATTACAGTTCCGGCACCGATAAAACAGGTTTTGTTTCCGTATAAAATTCCTGACGGAATCAGGTGAAACTTAAAAGTTTTGTTATTTGCAACAACAGTGTGTCCTGCGTTACAACCGCCTTGATATCTGATAATCAACTCAGCATCGCCTGCGAGTAAATCAGTAATTTTAGCTTTTCCTTCATCGCCCCATTGAGCGCCGACTACAACTTTATTCATACCATATCCTTCCTATTTTTAGGTCATTTACTGACTTATTGTAGCACAAAGAAAAGTTAAGGTAAATTTTTAAAATAATCGGGTTCCGTTAAAGCTTTGTATGTACATCCTATACCATTCTGGGTGTTATTGGATGTCTTTGAACAATATGAGTCATATTTATCATAAAAGTCTGTTCCCGCTGCTCCCATTGGACGGAGATTCCCTTTTTTATCGACCTGAAACATAAATAAATCGTGTCCGAGGCGATTAGGTTTTTTCTTATAACCGTTAACATCTACTGATATATATAATCTGTCAATGCTGATACTTTCCAGAAGTACTAAGCTTCCATCTGTCAGTATAAACTGCCCGTCGTCAAATAATTGTAAATTTAACTTTTTACCTGTATATGTAGTGTAATTTGTTGAGTTGTTTTCATTATCGGTTCCGTAATTCGGAACGCACGAACTAGCATCATCTGCGCCGTATCCGCAATCTTTAATTGTTTTTAGATACTTCATAAGTAAAGGTTTTAAGTTCCATTTCAAATTCATATCCGGTGTAATACGTTCCCCATTTTCTGCCTGATACATATTGAAAGCCTGAACGAGAATAGAGTAAGAGTGTTTTAAACCTGTCTGTAATTCTTTGTTTTTATTGTTTTGTATAAGAGTCGGCAAGGTCATTGCGGCTACTATACCGACAATTCCAAGCGTAATTAAAACTTCTGCAAGTGTGAAACCTAAATTTTTCATTTTTACCTCTATGACACCTATAGGTGGTAGCTACCTCCACAATAATGTACCACAATAGGTGGTATGAGTCAACCTGAAATTTTGAAAAAAGAACTGCTTATAAATCTTGGAAATAATATTAGAGCATTAAGGCTTAAAAATGGTATTTCTCAAGAAGAACTTGCGTTTAAGATAGAGTCAGCAAGAAATTTTATAGGGTGTATTGAGCGTGCAGAAAAAGCACCCACTATAATAACTCTTTTTCGTATTGCAAGAGCTTTAAATGTTAAGCTTGAAACTTTAGTTAAGGACGTTGATAGTTTCGAAATTTAAAAATCACAATTCATTAATTCTGGTAATATTTCAAAAGCATCTCCCACCATACCGTAGTCGGCTATATTAAATATAGGGGCATTCGCGTCAGTATTAATCGCAATAATTTTGTCAGATTTATCCATGCCTATAGTATGCTGAATTGCTCCGGAAATTCCGCAGGCTATGTATAATTTTGGAGTAACAGTTTTTCCGGTTTGTCCCACTTGTATTTCGTGTGATGCCAGTCCCATTTCAACCGCAAGTCTGCTTGCTCCGACTGCTGCTCCGATTTTGTCTGCAAATTCCTTTAAAAGTTGAAAACCTTCTGCGTTTTTCATTCCTCTGCCGCCTGCCACTATAATTTCTGCACTGTCTATCTCATTCAGGCTGTCTGTTAATTTCTTTTTAAATTCCAAAATCTCTACTTTTTTTGTAAATCCGTCAAGTTTAGGAGTTTGTTTTATTATTTCCGCAGTTTTTACGTTATTTATATCAGCAGGTTTAAACACTTTTGGTCGAACTGTTGCCATTTGCGGTAAATTTTTGCACAATATTGTTGCCATTAATTGTCCGCCAAATGTAGGACGGGTTGCGGCAAGCTGACCTCTTTCGTTAATATCAAGTCCTGTACAGTCAGCGGTTAAACCTGTGTGCAGTGCGGTAGAAATTCGCGGAGCAAGGTCGCGTCCCTGATTTGTTGCGCCTATTAACAAAATAACAGGTAGGATTTCTTTAATTAATTCAACTGCCGATTTTGCGTAATATTCTGTCGAATAATCCGAAAATTTTTCATTTTCTATTGCAAAAATTTTATCGATACCGCTGTTTACAAAAGCTTCTCGATATTCATCTGCAAGTCCTGGTTTTGATATCAAAAGTGCATTAACCTCTGCGTTATCAAGTTTAGCGGCAAGTTCATTAGCTTTATTTGCTAGTTCAAAAAATACTGTGTGAATATAGTTATCACGTGTAACTTCTGCATATATAAGGATTTGTTTACTCATTTAATCCTCCGCAAACTTTAATTGTTTCAGCAAGTTCTTTGCAATCAGTGAAAATTTTGCACTGAACATCTTTTGTTTCCGGTCGAAATGCCTTGCTCACATAAGTCGGTGAACCTTTTAGCCCGACTTCTTCTGCATTTAGACCCAAATCTTCAAATCCATAAGTCTTTATTTCAGCTTGTTGAGCTTTTATAATTCCGTTGATTTTGGCTCGGGTAGGTTCAAAATAATCTTTTAATACGCAAATTAACGCAGGAAGTTTTACTTTAACTGTTTCTGTACCGTCATCAAGTTCTCTGCGAACTGTAAGATAGCCGTTTTCGCAGGAAAGAATTTCCTGAACATAAGTAACTTGCGGCAAGTCCAACGTATTTGCAATACTTGGACCTGTTTGTGCAGTATCTCCATCTATTGCAAATTGACCGCAAATTATCAAATCATAGTCAGTAAGTTTTGTCTTTATGGCAGTTCCGATTGTTTTTCCTGTTGCATAAGTATCTGCTGCCGCGAATTTTTTATCGCTAAGCAATATTCCATTATCAACACCTAGTGCAATGGCCTTTTTAAGGATGTCTGCTGCCTGATCCGGTCCCATTGTAAGTGCTGAAATTTCAACATTTTCGACAGTTTTTTTGAGTTTTAAGGCAGCTTCAAGTGCATAAACATCGTAAGGATTCATGATACTTTCAAGTCCTTCTCGTTGAATCGTGTTATTTTCAGTCCACTTTATATCAGACGTATCGGGAACTTGTTTTATACATAAAACTATCTTCATTTACCCTCCGGTACAATTGTGGTTATACTCGTTTTTTAGGCATCTGTTTTGTATTTGCATCCAATAATGCGTTATATGCAATCAGGTACATTGAACATTTTTTTACATTTGGCATATACCAGGCGCATCTGTCTTGAGTACATACCATGTCCATGTTTTGACCTACACTCAGAAGCGGGCAAAACGGAATTTCTTTTTTTATGTCTGCCATATTTATTCTCCTACTATTTGTTGATAGCATCTGCTTGTCTTAGCAGGTTGCAGTTTTCGTCGCGTTTTCTTTCCTGATCTTTGTAAATTCTTGTTCTGTTGATAACTTCATCAAAATCAATTTTATGAGCATCAAAGTCAGGTCCGTCCACACAGGCAAATTTAACTTCACCGCCGACAGTTACACGGCATGCTCCGCACATACCTGTACCGTCAACCATAATAGGGTTCATGCTTGCTTCTGTGTAGATACCTTTATCTCTGGTGAGGTTTGCAACGGCTCTCATCATAGGCATAGGTCCTACAGCAATGGCATAATCTATTTTTTCCTGATTCATCAATCTTTCCATTACCTGAGTTACGAAACCTTTTTCGCCCAATGTACCGTCGTCAGTTGTGATAAACAATTCGGTACAGGCATTTTTCATTTTATCAGCCCAGAATATTAAGTCTTTATTTCTTGCACCCATAATCATATAAACTTTGATGCCTGCTTCTTTGAACGCTTTTGCAATCAAGTAACATGGAGCAGCTCCGTAACCGCCAGCAAGACATACCACTGTTCCATATTTTTTAATATGGGTTGGTTTGCCGAGAGGTCCTACTATATCTGCAATTTCATCTCCAACGCCGAGAGCAGCAAGTTTTTTTGTAGAATAGCCCACAGCCATGAATACCAGTGTCAATGCACCTGTTTCTTTGTTTACATCTGCAATTGTAAGAGGCACTCTTTCTCCATTTTCGTCTGCTCGGAAAATAATGAACTGACCTGCTTGAGCGTTTCTGACAACGTAAGGTGCGTCAATTGTAATCTCGTATTGATTTGGACAAATTTCTTTTTTCGATAAAATTTTATATCCCATTGTTTATCTCTCCTTATTAACTATGAGAATATTATACACAAAGGTAGCTATATAATCAAGGGAGCATAATATATGTTATCGGAAATACATAAAGCACTCCTGCTTTTCTTTATTGGGGCTTGTGCAGCCCCAATCCCTGCACTGACATTCTTTTTCTTTTTTGCGAAGAAAAGAAAAAGAATGTCAGCCAAGAAAAAGAAACACGCTAATT
>USHE01000077.1 GCA_900554385.1 uncultured bacterium
TAAAAGTGAAGTACTGCCCGCAAGAGTTCCGTCTTTTGAGGTAGCCTTTTCGCCGTCAAAATAAACATCCTCATCCGCAAATGTTATCTTTTTCAACTCACTTTTTGTACAAGGCAGACAATCACTCACCAGAATAACCTTATCAACAGGTTTACACTTAAAAAATAATTTTAAAGCATCATCAGAAACATGAACCCCGTCCGCAATAATTTCTGAAAAAACATTATCATCAATCAATGCCGAAAGTGCAGTTGATTTTCCACGATGAGAAATCCCGCTCATCGCATTAAAAGTATGAGTTGTTCCGCTGCAGCCTTTCAAATCCGAGCCAACACAGTGCCCCGCCTGAACTTTTACGCCTTTACCTGCAAGATAATCTATCAACCCTTCGTCAAACTCCGGTGCTAAAGTAACAATTTTGATAAAATCATCCTCAATAAGTTTGAAATTATCCACAGTTGGTTTCATAAAATGAGCGGAATTATGAATTCCTTTTTTATCAGGATTTAGAAAAATCCCCTCTATATGAACACCGAGGATTTTAGACATTCCGTCAGATTGTTTAGAGGCAGCTTCCTTTATTACGGAAATCGCACGTTTAGTATTCTCAATACTGTCAGTAACAAGAGTCGGAAAAATTCCGCCTATACCGTATTTTAGAATTTCCTTTGACAAGTACAAAACATCATCGACACTAGCTTTATTAAAATCTACGCCGAATGTGCCATGAAAATGTTGTTCGATTAATAAAGGTGTTTTCATTAAATAACACTTCCTTCAAAAACTTTGCGGGCTTCTTCTCTGTCATCAAAGTGAATTGTGCGGTCTTTTAGGATTTGGTAATCCTCATGCCCTTTCCCTGCAATAACTACTACATCATTATTACCAGCAATATCTTTCAAAAGTGCAATCGCATGCCCTCTGTCTGGTTCAACCGTAACTTTTTCAGGATTTGTGGATTTTAGTCCTGCAATTATATCGGTAATAATTGTTTGCGGATCTTCACTTCTCGGATTATCACTTGTTATGACAATTTTATCCGCAATTTTTTCGGCAATTGCTCCCATCTTAGGACGTTTTGTTGCATCTCTATCACCGCCGCAACCGAATAAACAGATTAATTTCCCGTCTTTCGGCGTAATTTCCCTTGCGGAATTAAGAACATTTTCTAATCCGTCAGGCGTGTGTGCATAATCAACAATCACAAGCGGTTTTTTTGCAACCACTTCAAATCTGCCGGCAACCCCTTTTACATTTTCAAGAGCTTTCAATGCAACTTTCAACTCTATACCCATAGCCTAAGAGGCCGTTACTGCCGCCAACACATATTAAACACTGAACATACCGTTCATGTGAAGATTTACGGCAAATTCACCCTCCGACGTAGCCAGAGTAAATTCAGCCCCGTTAAGCGAAAAATTAATATCTTTTGCCATAATATCAGCCTGTTTTTTTACACCGTAAGTGAATTTACGCACATTTAGCGGAACAACGTCAAGAAATCTTTGAGCATATTCATCATCAGCATTTATTACTGCAAAATCCCCCTCTGTAAGCCCTCTGAAAAGCAAGGCTTTCGCCTCAAAGTAATTATCCATTGTAATGTGGTAATCAAGGTGATCCTGAGTTAAGTTTGTTAGCACTGCGCCGTTAAAGCAGCATCCGCCGACACGATTTTGTTCAAGAGCGTGAGAGCTTACTTCCATTACAACATTATCAATTTTTTCAACATCCTTAATCATTCTCAATGTAGCCTGTAATTCAGGTGCTTGCGGAGTTGTATGTTTCGCATCACGATATTCACCAGAGGATGAAAGTTTATAACCTAAAGTTCCGATTAACGCACATTTTTCACAATTTTCCTCAAAAATCTTCTGGATTAAGTGAGTTACAGTTGTTTTACCATTTGTTCCCGTAATTCCGACTAAATTTATCCCTCTTGATGGACTTGAATAAAATCTGTCTGCAATATCTGCAATTTTATGACGTGTTGAGCTGACTACAACCTGAGGGATTTTCTTATCAACATCAACTTTTTTCTCAACAAGCAATGCTGCTGCTCCGTTCGCAAGAGCATCCTTTGCGTATTCATGCCCGTCAGTATACTCCCCCGTCAAACAAATAAAAATATCTCCTTTTTTAGTAGACTTTGAGTTATAAGAAATTCCTGAAATTTCTACATTTCTAAAATTTATCAAATCTTTGTAATCTAAATGCTCAATCAATTCGTCTAACTTCATTATTTATCTCCTTAATTATTTTTTTTATCAGGTACCGGAACTTTATCCGGTTTTAAATTCATAATACGGGCAATTTGGGTGGTAACTTCATGGAAAACCGGTCCTGCTACCGTATTTCCCCAAATTGCCCCGACTCTTGCACTGTCTACCATTACATAAACAAGTATCTGCGGATCAGAAGCAGGGAAATATCCAATTGTTGATGTATACGTAAACGGTGTATATCCTGATGAATTTTCTTTAGGTTTTCTTGATGTACCTGTTTTTGCCGCCACATTATATTTATCCATCTTTATCACAGAGCGTCCGTTATTAACGCTTTTAGCCAAAAGTCTTGTTACCGCATGGGCAGTTTCCGGAGATACAACCTGAACCTTTTGAACTTTAAGAGCTTCTTCTTCCGGCGAATATTTTATAACGTGAGGGGTAATTTTAACCCCGTGGTTAGCGAGAGCCTGAACCGCAGAAAGCATCTGCATTGCTGTAACAGAAGTCCCGTAACCGTAAGCCATGGTTGCATGAATTCCCTGATCCCAATTTCCCCAGTACGGCAAAAGCCCGACAGATTCACCAGGAAGATCAATACCTGTTTTTGCTCCGTAACCGAATTTTTTCAGCATATCGTAAAATTCCTTTGCACCCATTGTCTTAGCAACATTTATTGAACCTATGTTACTGGAATGCTCAAATAAATATTCCAGAGAAATATTCCCAGGATAAGGATGGACATCATAATCGTAATTCTTAATCTCCCACTTTCCGATAGAAGTTTTACCTGTATCAAGAACGGTAGAATGCTCATTTATTTTGCCAAGTTCCATTGCACTTGCTACTGTGATTATTTTAAATGTAGACCCCGGAGGAAATACGTCAGTCAACGTCCAGTTCTTTATCAATTCAGGAGAAGCTTTTCTGAAATTATTCGGGTCATAGTTCGGATATACAGCATAGGCAAGAATTTCACCATTTTTTGGATTCATGACCAGAACAGTCCCTCTTAGAGCCTCTTTTTCCGTAACCATTTTTTCAAGTTCTTTTTCGCAAATATGTTGGATTGCAGCATCAATGGTTAATGTAACATCCTGCCCTTTCGGATTTGTTGCCGTTGCGACAGGATCCGTCATAAAATCATAAATTATCTTACCTTTTTGGGTACGTTGAAATTTTACTTCATTTTCAACGTGTTCAAGCTTATCTTTTTCCGTGTATTCAACCCCGTTTGCAATATCGGCGTCAAAGTTATAATAACCGAGAACATGTGAAGCCAGAGTTCCTTGAGGATATTCTCTCGTATTCTTTTTATCAAGACTTATTGCGCGCAGGTGGAGTTTTGCTATTTGTTTTGCTGTATTTCTATCAATATCTTTTTTTACCGCAATAATCTGATTTTGACTATTCAGACGCTTCAGCAGATCTTCTTTTGACATTTTTAAAATAGGCGCAAGCTTTTTAGCGATAACTTCAGGAGAAGATTCATCCTCATCATAGTCTGCACGTCTTGCAAAAACATTATAAAAAACCTTATCAGTAGCAAGTTTCAACCCTGTTCTGTCATAGATATCACCACGAACGGCAAAATTCTGTCCCGCACGCTGATTTCTTGCCTTAACTCTATATTTTTTTATATCAATTACCTGAATAAAAAACAGGTGAATAATCAAAGCTACGGCAAATAAAATAAATAATATAAATAACCAGCTCAATATTCTGTCAAAACTCTTTTGTTTCTTATCGCCCGAACGTTCGCTGCGCCTATCTCTCACTTTTCACTTCTCCCTGATATTATAAAGTTTAACACAAGGAATAATTTAAATAATTAATTATTAACTAATATTTACTTTTGGTTTTTCAAAAAAAATTTCGTATAATTAATGTATGGAAAAATTTATATATACACTAATTATTTTAGCAATAGCGCAGACTGCCTACGCACTGGAAGTTGTTTACCCTAAACAGACCGCTGTCACAATTAATGCAAATTCCACTTTTTTTATCGGTTCATCTGACCCTAAAAAAGCGTTAACCGTAAACGGTCAGACTGTTAATATTCACAAATCAGGAGGATTTGCATACGTAATACCTTTAGCTGAAGGGGAAAATCATTTTACGCTAAAATCAGGAAACGAAAAAATTAATTACACAATCACACGTCCTGTAATCAAACAAATACAGCCGTCAAAAGAACCTGTATTCAAAGAGTACGACGATATAAAATATGCAGTCGTTACAAATGAGAATTCTCCGTTAAGATCAACTCCGATTGATTTCGGAATTAACAGGATTACACATCTGCAAAAAGGAATACCGCTTAGTATTGACGGAGAAAAAGGAAATTATTACCGCGCTATCATAGGAAGCAGCAGAACAGGATGGATTAGCAAAAGCAATGTAAAATTTACGGAAATCGGTTCTTCTCTCGCTAATTTAAGCGGATACGACTACATTGATACTGATGAATTCTTTATTTTTGTATTTCACCTTGATAAAATGACACCCTACGAATTAGAAGAAGGCGAACCTTTTAAAATAAAACTGTTTAATGTTGCTGACAACAACGAAAACACCTATACAATGGATTTTCCCGTACACGAAGCTCTTGAAGGCAGAAGATTTCTCGGCTATTCAGGACGGTTTAGCGGAACAGATTTTATTGTAAAAATCAGAAAACCATTTTTGCCTGACCCATCAAAACCTCTGAAAAATTTAAAAATTGCAATTGATGCAGGACACGGCGGCAGCGAAGCCGGCGCAATAGGATGCCTTGGCGACAAAGAAAAAGACCTAAATCTGACATTTGCTAAACAGCTTGAGCAAGAATTAAAACACCGCGGTGCCAATGTATTTATGGTAAGGAATTCCGACGAATTTATCGGATTAAAAGCACGAGTTGAGCTGGCTAATGAAGAAAATTCCCTGATTTTTATAAGTCTGCACGGAAATGCTCTCCCGGACGGACAAGACCCAAATAAAAGAAGCGGAACAAGTATTTATTACTACTACCCGCAGGCAAAACCGCTTGCCTCTCACATTATAACAACCATGACAGCCCAACTCGGAATAAATAACGATAAAATCTATCAAAAAAGCTTTGCTGTCGTCAGAAACACTTCGGCATTAAGCATTCTAATAGAAATAGGCTATCTTATTAACCCCGAAGATAACGCAAAAATGATAGAAAAAAGTTTTCAAAAAAATACCGCAAAAGCGATTGCTGACGGCATAGAAAACTTTTTTAAAAATTAAAATCGAATAATTCAGAAATAGAAAGCCCTAAGGCATTAGCTATTTTTGCAACATTATCGATTGTAGGATAAAATTTTTCTCTTTCAATAGCACTAATAGTGGTTCTGTGTAAATCAGCAAGTTCTGCAAGTTTTTCCTGCGAAAGTTTTCTTTTCGCACGCTCAATACGCAATTTCTTTGCAAAGTTTTCCCCAAGATGTTCAATATCAATAGCCATACAGTTATAATATAGACTTGACAGAATATATTCTACAGCGTATAATATAATTATGAGATTATACAATTCAAAAATATAATATAAAGTTAAAATTGAACAATATAAAAGCATTAAATATCAGGAGGATTAATGGAACGAGGAAGCGACGACTCCTTAAAAGAAATAAACAAACAAATAATAAAAGAGCTGCAAAAACTTGACGAAGAAACGGAGAAAAAGTTAAGTAAACAGACACAAATACAAACAGAACAACAAAAAAACCGAATTAAATCTAAGTAAAATTTTATTACAAACCACTTTGAATTTTTAGTTTAAAGTGGTTTAATATTAAGGTCGAAACGAGAAGGAGTTTATATATGAAAGTTAACAGAGTATGCTGGCCCAGCTCAAGAGGGCTGATTAATTCTTGCACGGAGTATGTTAAAAAAGACCGAATTGTGAAAATATTACGAGAACCGTTTGATCAGGGTATTGTATTGAAACGCATAGACTGCGACAAAGACGGTTTTGTAAAAAAAATCACAACATACATTAACAAAAATGGAAATCAAACAAAATCTGTAGAAAAAAGATGAAAATTAGGTCGGAATTTATAAATAAATTCCGACCCTATTTATATTTTATGAAATTTTAATATAATTCAATAAAGTTCTGACACCTGCTCCGGTCGAACCTGAAATGAACTCTTTTTGAGGTTTTTCAAGAAATGCAGTTCCTGCAATATCAATATGCGCCCATTTTGGACCATTGACAAATTCTTTCAGGAATACACCAGCAATAGAAGCACCGCCCTGACGGGAACCGGTATTTTTCATATCGGCAATATCAGATTTTAAACTGTCTTTATATTCAGGGAATAGCGGAAGTTCCCAGAACTTTTCGCCGCTGTCGCCTGCAGTTCTAATAAGAGTGGAGATTAAATCCTCATCATTCCCCATAATTCCGGATACGCCAGTACCCAATGCAACGACACACGCACCTGTCAATGTCGCAATGTCAATTACTTCATCAACTCCAAGTTCGCACGCATAACACAAAGCATCAGCAAGCGTTAATCTTCCTTCTGCATCAGTATTATCAACTTCAATTGTTTTACCGTTTTTAGTTCTTAATATATCACCGGGTTTGTAAGAAGTTCCTGACGGCATATTTTCACAAGCAGCAATAATACCGTGTACTTCAACATCAGGCTCAAGTGAACTTAACGCTCTCATAACCCCCAAGACACAAGCAGCACCCGACATATCATCACGCATAGTAAGCATTGAAGACGCAGGTTTTATATCTAGTCCGCCGCTGTCAAAACAAATACCTTTACCAATAATCGCAATCTTTTTCTTAGGATTTTTTCCCGAATATTTCATGTGAATGAATTTTGGCGGCTGCGCACTGCCTTTTCCCACTGCAAGATATGCCCCCATACCCATTCTCTCAATTTCTTCTTTATCATAAATTTTTGCAGTAATTCCATCCAGATTAGATGCTATTTCAGCAAGTTTAGAAGGAGTTGCAAATTCAGCAGGTTCATTCGCCAAATCTCTGGCAAACTTCATTGCCTCGCCGAATACAATACCTTCTTTCACATCCTTTTCTGAAAATTTTGCAAATGTTATTTCCGAAACTCTTGCCGCTTTTTCCGTTTTATATTTATCAAAAGCATAATCAGCAATCATTGCACCGATAGCTGCAGATTTCCCGTAATCACAATTTACATCAAAATCAAAACAGGCATTCTTTGCATAAATTTGTTGTAATTTTTTTACAGCTTTTGATACAGCAAGACGCATTTTATTCGCATCAAAATCTTCTTTTTTCCCAAACCCGACAATAAGAATTTTATCGGCAGAACTTTTGCCAAGTGTATGTAAAAGATATGTTTGTCCAAACTTACCCTCAAAACCGTCTTTTTCGACAGCATAAGTATTCGCAAGCTCCTGAGAAGTCTTTTCGCCTTCAAATTTATTGATAACAAGAACCTCACAGGAAACATCTTTTACAGAATCTAAAACTTTAATTTCCATATATAACTCTCCTTCTTTCAGGTGTAATTATAACACTTTTCGGCATATTTGTAAATCAATTATTGGAAACACAAAAATTTTTCTACTCAAAAATTTTTAAGAATTCCTACTATACAAAATCACTAAGTCATGTTAAAATATTACCAGATGTAGTAGTAAATATTTTTTGGAAATATATGCAATAAGCAACTTTCAAGTTAATAGCAGGTTTCAACCCGATAGGATATATGTATCGGGAATTGCATGTATTATATAAAAAATAGAAAAGGATAAGGTATAGACTTAATGGAATTTTTATTAATTCTTGCGGTTATTGCAGTAATAGCCTTAATCGCCGTGCTGATTATCCAGCAAAACAAGATGAAAACAGTTCTGCAAAGCACTCAAAAGGACAAACTCGCTCTTGAAGAAAAAGAAAAAATCCTCTTTAAAGAAGCTAAAATTAAAGCTATTGAAGAACTTCAAGATGACAGAGAGAAATTAAACGAAGAAGAAAGAGAAAGAAGACAGGAATTATCAAGATTAGAAGCAAAACTAACAAAACGTGAAGATATGCTTGAAGATAAAATTCAAGAATATACAGATAAAGATCTTCAGGTTCAAAGAAAAATTGACGAACTTCTTGAAAAAGAAGACTACCTTGCTGAAATTGTTCAAAAACAAACAGCCGAACTTGAAAGAATTGCAGGAATGACTGCAGAAGAAGCTAAAAATATGCTTTTAGAACAGCTAAAGCATGACCTTGCACAGGAACAAAAGACTTTAATAAGAGAAAACGAAGCAAAAATAAAAGAAGTTTCTCTTGAAAAGTCAAAAGAAATCCTCTCAACAACAATGCAACGATGTATGATTGAACAAGTAGTAGAAACAACAGTATCAGTAGTTGCACTGCCTAACGATGAAATGAAAGGACGCATAATTGGACGTGAAGGTCGTAATATCCGTGCATTAGAAACGTTAACAGGAGTTGATTTAATAATCGATGATACACCAGAAGCGGTTGTATTATCTAGTTTTGACCCTGTAAGACGCGAAGTCGCAAAC
>USHE01000078.1 GCA_900554385.1 uncultured bacterium
ACATAGGGTGTTTTATTATTTGGGCATGAAGAGACTCGAACTCCCACGCGTTAGCACTTGTTCCTAAGACTTGCGTGGCTACCATTCCACCACATGCCCATATTCAGTTATCATTTGTTGGATTTGTGGTGAAATGGTAGACAGTGTCTACCTCCCTCCAAATTTTGATACTTAATCAAAATCCGGAGTCCTTACCACATGCCCGTATTTAGTTGTCATCTGTCCACTTACGCCCGCTCAGCCCCACTTTTTATTTCAGAACTTCACGCCTAAGCTCATTTACTAATGTATATTAACCAAAGATTATTGTCAATAGGAAATTAAATCTGAACCTTTTTCGCAAATTCTTGATGACAATTTGCGTAATCAGAAATTATCTTCCTATGCAGTGATATTCAAATCCGCGGCGTTCCATTCTTTCCTTGTTATACTGGTTTCTGCCGTCGAAAATTATAGGATTTTTAAGAAGTTTCTTTATTCTGTCAAAGTCCGGACGACGAAATTCATTCCATTCTGTTAATAACAGCATGCAATCAGCGTCCTCTAATGCGTCATAAGAGCTTTCTGCATAGGTAATCTCATCACCCCAAATGGTTTTTGCAAGGTCAAATGCTTTAGGATCGTAAGCTTTTACTTTAGCTCCAAGTGTCAATAGAGCATTAATTATAGTTATTGAAGGTGCCATTCTCATGTCATTTGTTTTAGGTTTAAACGCAAGTCCCCATACCCCGAATGTCATGCCTGATATATTTGATTTGAAACGCTGTAGTATTTTGTTTATGAATATTACTCTTTGTTCCTTGTTTACTTCATCTGCGGCTTCAAGCAGTTTATATCCGCAGTTGTTGTCTTGAGCCGTTTTTAAAAGAGCTTTTACATCTTTTGGAAAGCAGCTTCCGCCGTATCCAAGCCCAGGAAATAAAAATTGTGAACCAATTCGTTTGTCTGAACACATTCCTATTCTTACCATTTCAGCGTCTGCACCTACGGCTTCACAGATGTTAGCTATTTCATTGGCATAAGAAATTTTTACTGCTAAAAATGAATTAGCTGCATATTTGGTCATTTCAGCAGATTTTACATCCATAATTATAACAGGATTTCCGGTTCTAAGAAATGGTGCGTATAATTCCTGCATAATTTCAGTTGCACGCTGGGAATTTGAGCCTATAACAACTCTGTCAGGTTTTAAAAAGTCATCGACAGCAGCACCTTGTTTCAAAAATTCCGGATTAGAAACAACATCAAATTCGCAGTCTGTATGTTTTTTTATTATATTGGTAACCCGTTCCGCTGTACCTACAGGAACTGTCGATTTGTCTACGATTACCTTATATCCGTTAATAGCTTTACCGATACTTTCCGCAACAGCTTCTACGTATTGTAAATCCGCAGCTCCGTCTTCACTCTGAGGAGTTCCTACTGCGATAAAACAAACTTGTGATTTTTGAACGGCAAGAGACAGATCAGAAGAAAACTCTAATCTTTTTTCTCCAACATTTACTCTTATTAAGTCTTCAAGTCCAGGTTCATAAATTGGAACAATTCCTTTTTCTAAAAGTTCAAGCTTTTTTATATCGTTATCTACACAGATAACATTGTTTCCCATTTCAGCAAGACATGTTCCAACAACAAGCCCTACGTATCCTGTTCCAATAACACAAATTTGCATAATTAACATTCTCCCTTTTTATTGCTCTAATTGTAACATAAAATGATTTATTTTGTAAATTCGTAATTTTTATGGGATAATCAAATTACGTTGATTAGATAGAATAGGGGACTTTGTTATATGGAATATATGCTGAAAAATACAGTATCTAAGGATGCGTTTAAGTACGGATATCTGCTTAAAAAGATTTATCCTTATATAAAACCTGTCATGGGCAGAGCATTTATAAACCTTTTGATTGCTATACCGTTAGGGTTGTTAGATGGTGTGGTTGCATTGTCTTTAAAACCGTATTTGGATTTGGTTGTAAACGGTAATCCTGAACAGGTTTATATGATATGGGGGCATCCTGTGCATGTTCAGGCAACATTTGCTGCGATAATTCCTTTTGGTATAGTGTTATTTGCATTATTTCAAGGAATTTTAAAATACGTCAGCAATTACCTTACTGATTGGACAGGGCAAAAGGTGTCTAATTCTTTGAAGATTGATTTGTTTAGAAAGCTTACCCGTCTTGATCCTCAGTTTTATGATGTGAATTCTTCTGGGCTTGTATTAACAAGATTCTTGTCAGATCCAGATGCGGCATCAAAAAGTATTATTGAAAGTTTAAAATCCTTTATTGCAACCTTTTTTGGGCTTGTGGGTCTTGTAGGGGTTTTATTATATAATTCTTGGAGTCTTGCAATTATCGGTTGTACGGTTATGGCGATAGCTGTTACTCCTGTTATATTTATCCGTAAGAAAATAAAGTCTGTTTCTAATGCAAGTATGGTTGTCGGCGGTAATATGACGACTAACTTTAATGAAACTTTTGCTGGTAACAAGATTATGGCTGCGTATAACTTGCAGGATGATCAGAATAAGAAATTCGAAAATCAAATTCATCAGCAGTTTAATCTTGCAATGTCATTAACAAAGCGTGTCGGTTGGATGTCGCCTATAATGTATTTTGTATGCTCAATTGGTATTGCACTTGTTATGGCTTACGGAAACCACCTTATTTTGTCAGGGCAAATGACAGCAGGTAGTTTTGCATCTTTTGTTACTTCATTGTTGTTGTTATATAAACCTACAAAGACTCTTGGTAATACTTTAACAAGCTTGCAGGGTACTTTTGTTGCTATGGGACGTGTATTTGAATTGTTTGATCTTCAACCGCATATTCAAAGTGCACCTGACGCAATTCCTGCCAACGGTCTTAGCAATTCTATTGAATTTAAAAATGTATACTTTGAATATGAAAAGGATGTTCCTGTATTAAAGAACTTTAGTCTTACAGTGAAAAAGAATGAGACGATTGCGCTTGTTGGAAATTCCGGCGGTGGTAAAAGTACTGTAGTAAGTCTTGTTCCAAGGTTTTATGATGTAAAATCAGGTTCTGTGGCTTTTGACGGAATTGATATCAGAAGATTTGAGCTGGATTCTTTGAGAAAGCAGATTTCATTTGTGTTTCAGGATAATTTTTTATTTTCCGGTACTATCAGAGATAATATAATGATGGGAAATGAGCAGGCTACTGATGAGCAGCTTGATAAGGTTGTTAAAATGGCTCATCTCGCCGAATTTATCGCAACCCTTGATAACGGTTTGGATACTTATGTCGGAGAACGAGGTACGACTTTATCAGGCGGTCAAAGACAACGTGTAGCCATTGCAAGAGCTATGCTTAAGGATGCTCCAATAGTTATTCTTGATGAGGCAACTTCTGCTCTTGATAATAAATCCGAAGCTATTGTTCAAAAAGCCTTAGACAACTTGATTAAAAATAAAACAGTGTTCGTAATTGCACACAGACTTTCAACAATTAAAAATGCTGACAGGATTGCTGTTGTTAATGAAGGAGAGCTTGCTGAACTTGGTACTCATGAAGATTTAATGAATCTGCCAAACGGTATTTATAAAAAGTTATACGAAATGCAGTTTAAGTCGCAGGAAGAAGCTCAAGAGGTTTAGATATGTCTAACTATGTAATAAAAAAATGGATAGAACCCTATGTTCTTTTAGAAACGCTGAAGGCGAATTATCAGATGCAGGAATATATCTTTGACGGTTTTTCAAAGAGATTGGTTAAAGCCGATTTTTTGAGTGCGTTAAGCAATGAAGATACATTTGGCTTGTATATGAAAAATGTTAATAAGTTCTACATATTCAGCGGGCATGAGCCGTTAGATGTTGAAAATTTGTTCGGGTTTACTTCTGAAGATTACGTGCTAAAAGAAGATTCAGATGAGCCTATTGCACTTGTTGACGCAGGTAAAGCTGAAGCTGCTTTTATTATTTTTTAATATTTGTTAATATTAGGCAATTTTTTTAACTCAAAATCCTTTATATAAATACAGGGGATTTCTTAAGGGGATAGAAAAATTGTTTAGATCAGTTGGGCATACAACATATATTCAAAATAATTTTTTCGGAAATAGAGGTTTTAACACCCCTTGTATCGGTGGAAATAACTTCTATAACGGTTCTCTTTTTGGCTTTGGTTTTGGCTGTGCGCCTTCTTTGCCGCAAATGCCTCTAATGCCTCAATTGCCGGTTTGCGGGTTTCCTTCTTTTAATTTTATACCGTCATTTCCAGTAATGGGAGGATGTTGTAATACCTGGGGCGGTTTTGGCATGTTTAATTTTGGCATGTTAAATAGAACTATGGATTTGTTTACTTTGATGAACACATTCAATGCAACAACTAACATGACAAAAAACTTCTTTAATACATTTTCAACATTGACTGCAAACAACAGAGCTGCTCGCTCAGTGGCATCCGTTAAAAATGCTCAGATTAATACTTCGACCAATATTTCAAGCTTGAACGAAGTAGGGTATAATTCAGAAAAAGGCGGAGCATTAGCCAAAAAAGTTGCAGGTAATGCTGTTGGATTTACCGGCTATTGCGCAAGATATGTAAGAAAAGCTCTTGACTCAACAGGTTTGGGAACCGGGGAACGCGGTGACGGTTATCAGTATGGCGATATCCTTTCACGTAATCCTAATTTCAAAGAAGTATCTGCTCGTAATATTAATTTATCATCATTGCCTGCCGGATGTGTTTTAGTTTACGACAGGGGCGTTGCAGGATACAGCAAAAAAGCTGGCCATGTTGAAGTTACCCTTGGTAATGGTCAGGCAGTCAGCGACGGAGTTACAAACAATATTAAAAATGGAGCAAGAGTCTTTGTTCCGGTTTAAATTTTAGATAAAAATTTATCAACGGCAACTTTGAGTTCGTCTATGCTGCCGTTATTATAAATCACATAATCGCACAGGTGCAGTTTTTCATCCTGTGAAATTTGTGAATTCATTCTCAAACGTGCATATTGAAGTGTATAATTATTCCTCGAAATTAAGCGATCCTCGCGAATTCCATCATCCGTATAAATAAGAAGATCTTTATCAAACAAGTCTTGCATGCCGGCTTCGTAGAGAAGGGGGATACCAACAAAACAAACTTTTTCGGTTCTGTTTTCTGTAAAAAAAGCTAGAATTTTTGCTCTGATTTCAGGATGGATAATGCTTTCCAGCTTTTGTTTTGATTTTTCGTTGCTGAATACGAGTTTCCCGAGTTTTTCACGGCAAATCTTTCCGTTTTCTATACAATCTGGAAATGCAGTTTTTACTTCATCTAAAATTTCTAAAATTTCATGAGCAGCTTTATCGGTATCAAGAACCTTTAATCCGTTTGCTTCTAATATTTTTTGGACTGTTGATTTCCCAGAAGCGATATTTCCGGTAAGTGCGACTCTAAGCATTTTTAGAAATCCTGTTTAAGAAATTTTTAAGTTCTTTAATTTGCTGCGGTTTAATCGGTTTAAATTCGCCGCGTTTTAATCCGATAATAGAAATTGTTGCGTGCTGAATTCGTTTTAATGATTTTACTTCATAACCCACGTACTCAAACATTTTACGGATTTGTCTGTTTAATCCTTGGTAGAGTGTAACCTGCATCATTGTACGTTCATTATCGCATTCCAAAACAGAGATATCTGCGTAAGCTGTTTTCCCTTTTTCAATTTCCACACCATTTGCAAGCTGTTCAAGCTCATGCGGATGAATTCTTCCATTTATTGATACTATATAAACTTTTGGAACTTTTACTGAAGGATGAGTTAATTCGTTAATTAAGTCCCCGTCGTTTGTCATTATTAAAAGTCCTGTGGAATCTTTATCCAGTCTGCCGACAGGTTTCAAGTGCTGCAAGTTTTCCGGCAGGATGTCATAAATTGTTTTTCTGCCCTTTTCGTCATCTGATGTAGTGATATAACCTGCAGGTTTATAAAACTTGTAGTATTCATGCTTTATCGGATGAATAAGCTTTTTATCAACAAAAACCTTGTCTTTTGGCTGAACAAGGTAACCGAGTTCTGTAATCTTTTTACCGTTTATCATAACCTTGCCTGATTCAATAAGTTCATCAGCTTTGCGTCTAGAACATAATCCGGACGAGGCAATGTATTTATTTAAGCGAGTACCGGACATTTCAAGGTCCTTTCAAAACTTTCTGCAAGAATTTGTGGCATTCTTCGGTATAATTTACCTTCATTTGAAATAGCTACGACATCAACTTCGGCTTCTATAAATTTTTTACCTGAGTCTTTTGAGTAGATTGATTGTTTAAATGTCACAGATAAACCGTTAAATTTAGAAATTTCTGTTTCGATAATAATTTCGTCATTAAGTTTTGCAGACATTTTATATTTAACGTTCAAATTTGTGACAGGCAGAACAATGTCCTGTTCTTTTAAATCAATAAGATTGTGTCCCATCATTTCGCACAAATAAACTCTGCCCATTTCGAGCCATCTAAGGTATGAACCATGCCAGACAACGCCGTAGGCATCTGTATCAGAATAAAAAACTTTTTGTTCAAATGTATGTTTCATAAGTCTAATTGTAGCACGAATTGGCTAAAAATAACGCAAAAATAAAAATTTTTTACAAAACTCTTGACGTACAAAAATGTTTGAGTTAAATTAGAGGAGCGCGCAGAACAGCCGCTTAAAAAAATAACCCCGTCGGGATGTGGCGCAGCTTGGTAGCGCACCTCGCTTGGGACGAGGGGGTCGCACGTTCAAATCGTGTCATCCCGACCATTTAAAAAGAACCTCTGATGAGGTTCTTTTTTATATGTAAAGTATAACAAGTTTGCACAAAAAGCCGTCAAAATTGTCATGTTGAACTCGTTTCAGCATCTGTTATATTTGAGACCCTGAAACAAGTTCAGGGTGACGGTTTATACGAGATTTAGTGTAAATATGTTATTCCTTACCTTTTATCTTATTTGACTTGAATATGTTTTTATACTAAGCTGTTATGGAAAGATTTTACACTTAGTAAGAGAGGATTAGGGAAAAGTGGATTTTGTAGGATTAACTATTGAAATATTAAAAGTGCTGGCTTCTTTTGTCGGAAGTTACGGATTAGCAATTGTTGTATTAACTCTTATAGTTAGAGCTGCTTTGTGGCCTTTGAATGCTTCGCAGCAGCGTTCAATGAAGATGATGCAGACCTTGCAGCCTAAACTAAAGGCTATTCAGGATAGATACAAATCTAATCCGCAGGTTATGCAGCAAAAAATGATGGAATTTTATAAAGAGCATAAATTTAATCCGATGGGCGGATGTTTGCCTTTGTTAATCCAAATGCCTATTTTTATCTTGTTGTATTCGGCGTTGATGAACCCTGCGTTTATTCAAGTTGCAGGTAATTCAAAGTTCTTGTTTATTAACAGACTTGATACAACATTAAGAGCAAGTGCAGGTATTTCAAATGACGGTGTTATGGGAACTTCTAAGTATGATACCTTTATTCCGGGGAAAGTGGCTAAGGTGTATTTGCCGGATGAAGTTCTTGAAAATGTTAAAATTACAAAACCTAAAAATGCCCTTGAAGTTCAGGGTGAAATTAATCCTGGTGAAAATATAGATTTCAAAATGAGTCTTGATCATCTTGATTTGAAATTCAGCCAGCTTGATAAAATTCAAAAAGCTGAAATCACAATCACAGATTTAAATACAAAGGAAATGGAGAATGTAACATTCAATCGTCAGGACGGGCTTTTAATTGCGTCTGTTCCTTCTATTGAAATTAAAAAAGAATTCCACTGGGATATTCTTGCTTTGATTGTTTTGTTTGGTATAACAATGTGGCTTTCTCAAAAGCTTATTATGTCGCAAACAAGTAAAAACAAAGCTGAACTTGACCCTACTCAGGAAGCTATTCAAAAGTCAATGGGTACGTTTATGCCTGTTATGATTATCGGTACTTTTGTAATTGTACCTATTCCTGCAGGTGTGTTTATCTATTTGATTGTAAGTAATATCGTTCAGGTTATCCAGACGCTTGTTATTAATAAACAGCTTGACGCAGAAGCTGCAGCTAAAAAGATTTCGGCGTCAGACGGGTCAAGGGTTATTGATGCAGAAATAGTGGACGATAAGGGTAAAAAATAAAAATGCTGCTTTCAGAGTTTGATTATGAATTACCCGAAGATTTAATTGCTCAGCTTCCTGCTGACAAACGCGAAAATTCAAGAATGCTTGTACTAAACAGGGGCAAGCATTCTATTTCTCATAAACATTTTTACGATATTGTGGATTTGATTGAACCAAACTCTTTACTTGTTTTGAATAATACGAAAGTTTTGCCGGCACGTCTTTATGGGACTAAAGAAACAGGTGCTAAAATTGAAATTTTTCTTTTGAAACAGAAAGAAAATGATAGCTGGGAAGTTCTTATAAAGCCTTCAAAACGCGTTAAATCAGGAACCATTGTAAAAGTCAGTGATGAGTTGTCTGTTGAAGTATTGGAGCGTCTTGAAGATGATGGTGAATGGCTGGTAAAGCTTATTTATTATGGAAATCTTCTTGATGTTCTGCACAGAAATGGAAATATTCCGCTCCCGCCGTATATTGAAAGAAAACTCCAGTCGGAAGATATCAAAAAGCTTGATTTTGAGCGTTATCAGACTGTATATGCAAAAGATGAAGGTTCTGTTGCTGCACCTACTGCAGGACTGCATTTTACCGAAGAAATTTTGCAAAAACTAAAAGATAAAGGTGTCGAGATTGCTTA
>USHE01000079.1 GCA_900554385.1 uncultured bacterium
CAGTTACCTTTATACTGAATGTGATCAAGAGAATAGTGCTTCGCTGGCAGGAAGGAGTTGTGAAATAAGATGGCATCAGTGGATGAGAAGCAGGGACACGGGCGTGTCCTGGAGTTTGACAAAGTAACAAAGAGTTTTGCAAAGACAGACAGTAACGAGCTCACACATGCGCTGGCAGAGGTGAATCTGACGATCCAGCCGGGTGAGTTTGTCAGTATTGTTGGAACAAGTGGATGTGGAAAATCAACGATTTTGCGATAGATCGCAGGACTGATCAGACCGACTACCGGTGAGATCAGACTTGGCGGGAAACCGATTGTTGGAGCCGGACCGGATCGTGGAATGGTATTCCAGAAAGCAACATTGTTTCCGTGGCTTACGGTAGAGAAGAATGTATCCTTCAGCTTGCGTATGCAGAAAAAGCAGGATAAAGAACTGGTAGAGCATATGCTGAAAATGGTAGGACTTGAAGATTTCCGAAAAGACTATCCGCATCAGCTCTCCGGAGGTATGGCGCAGAGAGTGGCGCTGGTAAGATCGCTGATCAATCATCCGGATATTCTGCTTCTGGACGAGCCGACAAACCACCTTGACATAAATACTATCACATGGCTTGAGGAATTTTTGATTGATTTCCCTAACCTTGTTATCGTTGTGTCACACGATAGAAAATTTCTGGACAGAGTCTGCACACACATGGCAGATATTGATTACAAAAATATTCAGTTATACACGGGAAACTATTCCTTCTGGTCAGAAGCAAGCCAGTTGATTAAGAAACAAAAAGAAGAACAGAATAAGAAAACCGAAGAAAAAATGGAAGAATTAAAGGCGTTTATTGCACGTTTCAGTGCAAACGCGTCTAAGGCAAAACAGGCAACTTCAAGAAAGAATATGCTGGACAAACTTTCTCTTGAAGAAATTAAGCCGTCATCAAGACAGTACCCGAGAATAAGATTTAATTATCAAAAAATTCCTGGAAAAGACGTGTTGACCGTTGAGAAATTAACAAAATCCATTGACGGAGAACTTCTGTTTAAGAATTTCAGTTTTGAAGTTTATCAGGGAGAAAAAATTGCGTTTATTGCAAAAGATCCTCTGATTATTTCAACTTTATTTGATATCCTTACAGGAAAAACCGAAGCAGATTCGGGAGAAGTAAAATGGGGCGTTACAGCTACAACCTCATATTTCCCCAAAGACAATAATTTTTACTTTGACTCAGATAAAACTATTATGCAATGGCTTGCACAATATTCGCCAGACCAGCACGTAAACTTTTTACGCGGATATCTGGGCAGAATGCTTTTCTCAGGAGAAGATGCCGATAAGAAAGTCAATGTACTTTCAGGTGGTGAAAAAGTTCGCTGCATTCTGGCAAAAATGATGATTGAAGAATCCAACGTAATGATTTTCGACGAGCCGACAAACCACCTTGACCTGGAATCAATCACAGCTTTGAATAACGCTATTATTGATTATACAGGAACAGTATTGTTCACATCACAAGATTATCAATTTATAAACACTGTTGCTGACAGAATTATCGAAATATCTCCAAACGGTTATATTAACGTAAGAAGCAAATACGAAGATTACCTTACAAATCCTGACATTATTAAGCGTCGAAACGACTTATACAAGATGGCTGTAAAAAAGTAGGGTCAGCAGATACAACTGTGAGCATAAAATTATCTTGAAAAACACAGGAATAAGAAGCCTGTGTTTTTTGTTGCAGCTTAATTTCAGCCTCATACGCAGTCCAGAATTGATAAAAATCCTCTGCGCTTTGAAAATCTTTATCATACCTGTCAGAAAAGGCTTTGAAATCACGAGGCTTCATTTCTTCAATATCAAGCCCGCATTCAGATTTGTCAAATGCAGCGGCAACATATTTCCCGCTGTGCGAAATACTAAAAAACATTTCTCCGTTTTTGAATTTCGGTTTATCACTTTCAATTACAATTTCAGTATCAGTAATGCCGTAAATTTTTTTTGCGACAGACTTCACAAGATAACGCCCTATAGAATACTGCACAAAACGTTTAACAGAGTTAAATTCACGCCCGTCTGAAAAACGGCGTAAAAAATCCGTGTCAAGCGTTTTCAAAAAGTCTTCGGAATTAATATAATAGATTTCCATAAAAATATAATACTACAAACTAAGCATTAATAGCTTCTTTACGAGCTTTATACTTTGTCATTTTGTCGTTAATCATAGGAAGTAAAATTCCCAGAGTAATTGCAGAATATGCAAGTCCTGCAACGTGTGCCGCATTAAGTTTCCAGATATTTTTCTTTGCAAAATCTTTGCCCTTTGCAGCAATTTCGGCATGTGTTTTAAGATTTAAATCATTAAGCCAGTGTTTCAGTCCTTTGCCTTCTTTTGTAACATTGAAAAGGTTTTTGCGGTCTTTATCAAGCAGATTTGCAACCCCTTTTGCCGCAAAACCGCCAAATACAAGCCAGTTCAGGAAGCCGAAATAATCGCGGGTTACAGATTCACGAAGTTCTGTCGTATTGTCTGCAGCGAGAAATCTTCCTACAATTGTAGAAGCATAAACTGTTTTAATAGCATTTCCGCTTGTAACAGGACCTGTAAATTCAAGTTTTTTAACAAAATCTTTAGGATTTTTGACTTTCATTACTCCAACAACCATAGCAATCATACCGGCACTTGCGGCAATCTTTTTAAGCCAAAGATTTTTGTCTTTTTTAGGTTCCGTATTATTTGTTGTAGCAGTTTTTTGAGCATAATCCACATCTCCTACAAATCCTTTTTTACCGGTGCGTTTTTCAGTAATTTTACGGTTAATATACTGGTTTGTAAGCCCTAGAGCAGAAGCTCCGGCAAGTGCGCCAAAGATTTTTATATTATTTACTTTGGCAATTTTTTTCATGGCTGTGTCAATGTTAATTTCTTTAATTGCAAAAACTTTTCTGCCCATATCGTACGTATCACGTAAAACATTTTCCAAAGTCGCTCCAAGAGTATGGTCACCAATTTTCACCTGAATATCACGTTCTGCGCCAAGAGCGTTCGCAATTCGTGCGTGCATAATTTTTAAAGCATTCTCCTTGTCACGTCCTTTTATTGTCTTATCACTGATAAGCTGTGTCATTGTACCGGTAATACCATCTTTAGTTTTTAATCTTTCGTCAATATCTACAAAACCTGTGTTGTTCCAGTAAATACGTTTCCAATTTTCATTATCGTGCCATTCCACATTGTTCCAGTTAATATCCTTAAACTTCACAACATTTTTTCCGTCACGTCCGCCAAGATTATCAAAAACATTTTTCACATATTTATCAATACTGTTATCCGATTTATCCCAAGCACTTTTCAAAACATTAACAGACTCTTTAGAAAACCAAGTATTTGAATCAATTTTTACTTCAGGCATAACATGTTTGTTCGCAATTTTAGCAATTCCTATTCCAAAAAGTCCTGCAGATAAACAATTGATAAAAGTTCCGCTAAGTTCACGGAAAAAAGTTTCGGCACCTGCATCTTTGTTTCTGGCTTTTGAATCATAATAATTTTTTTGTAATTATATTGCGTCCACAGATATCTACACAGCGTTTGCCATTTCATTTGTATCAAGAAGTTTCAAACTACTCGTCAATGCACCGTCCAATAATCCCTTAAAATTCTGCTGTCTTTGTATTCTATCGTAACTGTTTACCGTTAAATTCATCTGATTTCCTTACCTCTGTACACATCAAAAAATCCCGCCTGAAAAAATTTCTGCGGGACTTAAATATCTTTATAAATTTTACTGTTTAAAAAATCTAAACGCCAAAACTCATACAAGCCCCGATGTACTTGGATGAGGAGGAGGATGTATTAGATTTTGCAGTAAATAAATTCATCATATCTGCATATAGTATAACTCTAAAGAAAAATTTTTGTCAATAGTTCCCCGAAGGAAAGGTAAGGTATACCATATTTACACTAAATATCGTATAAATCGTCACCCTGAACTTGTTTCAGGGTCTACAATGTTACAGATGCTGAAACGAGTTCAGCATGACGGTTTTGACTGCTTCTGGTGTAAACTTGTTATACTTTAGTTCCACAGAGGAAAAACATGTTTCATATAATACTCATGTTCCGCACGCTCATAATTCGTAACAAATTTATTCAACCTTTTACAGATGTAACCGCTTAAAACATAAAGATGGTCTATGTCTAAGCGTTTATCAATACAATACAAAAGGGCATTATCAAGTGCCATTTGCAGATAATATATGTTCCGTAATTCATTTCCTAAATCTTCCAGTAGGGTTTCCATGATAACTTTAATTCTTTTTAAGTTAACTTTAGCACGTGGAAATTTTAATGTCAACAGTGTACTATAGTTTACATAATGGCGACAAAAGACAACTTATATACAAAACTTGTAGGAATGAATGTTAAGCTTGCAAGAACAAAAGCAGGTTTAAAACAGGAAGAACTTGCAGAAAAAGCGGACATCAGCCGCGAAACAATCGGTTCAAACGCACGCGGTGAAAAGTCGCCTACTGTCGCAACTCTGGGTGCAATTGCAGACGCACTAGGAATTGAAATGTATAAACTTTTTATTTTTGATTAACCCCACTTGAAAAATATTTTTGTTTAGTTAAAAATATTTTCGGAAAGAAGGAAAAATTATGCATATACCCCGTATCAGCCGCCCGCATATTGGCGGAGCGTTACGTAAAATTAAACATGTATGCGCTGATAAAGTAAAAGCAGCAAAAAGAACTTTGCCCGGAATGTTAATGATGGCACAGTCATTTGCGATACCTGCCCACGCTCCCGGTATAGAAAAGTTTATAAAAACAACGACATCAGCTGCTGAAGATGTTTTTGAACACCACTCACCGGATTTTACAATAGTTAAGGGCATGATTCAGAGAGTTGTACCTGATATTTCCGATGAATTTGTCGCTCAAGTGGTTGAAACTGCAGAACAGGTAAAATGCTCTCCTCAGGATTTGACAGCACTTTTGTATAAAGAATCACGCTTCAAACCTGATGCACGAAACGGCAATTTCGGCGGGTTAGGACAAATGAATAAAAAATCGCTCAATCTTAGCATAAGCCACGCTGATAAAGACGAAAAGGCACGATACGGAATAACTCCAATTGCTATTGAAAAATTTCTTTCTCTCCCGCGGGAACAACAAATGCCTTATGTAAGAAATTACATTCTCGCAATGAAAAATGTTTATATAAAAAATCCGAACAAAAAATTGAGCGGCGGAGAATTGTACGGATTGTTTTACACTCCCGGCAGAATTAATAAAAAATTCCTCTCAAGTGCAAATGATCCTGCAACTGCAAAATTTTATCAGCAGAATAAAGGCTTGGATTTCAATAAAGATACAAAAATCACAAAACAAGATTTACAACAAGTTTTAAATCACGTTAAAATGACAGATTTGAATATTAATATTGCCAAAAAATAATTATTTTTTGGCAAGGTACAACAAGTTTACACAAAATGCAGTCAAAACTGTCATGCTGAACTCGTTTCAGCATCTGTAACATTGTAGACCCTGAAACAAGTTCAGGGTGACGATTTATACGATATTTAGTGTAAATATGGTACCTTATCTATTTTTTAATTAATTCTTTGAGTTTCCGATATTCTGTAATCTTTTGTATTATACATTTCAAGATTGTCATATCAATAATGTAATTTGAAAATCTACCTGTGTTAGGAATGTTATGCATGAATCTTTCACAAATCATGTGATAGTCAAGATTAAGCAATTCAACCGTTGTAACCATGCAAGGATTTACCCAGTAATGCCCGAAACATTCCACAAGGGTCGTTCCTTTTTTTGAATACAACACGTTAGTAACATTTGCCCCGTGAGGTGCGACGACAATGTCCACATTTGCGAAAAATTTAATTTGCTCATAAATTGAAAAATTCTCCGGAACTATAACCGCATAGCCTTGAGGAGCAAGGTAATCTATAACTTGATTTTCATTAATAATTCGTCTTGTTCCTATTCGCGAAACATATATTTTTTTCGGGTAGGATTCATCAATAAGGCTTCCGTGTTTTTTCTCAATTCTTTCCACAATAAATTCGCGGGTATCGTCAAGCCACTTGCCACCAAGTCCTATTCCGTAATATTCGTCAAACATATAGACTTTTTTTGCTTTAATAGCCATTCCCGGAGGACAATAAATTATACGGTCTTCGGGGATATCGAGCATTTGAAGAAACTCTTTTACACAGCCGTTGATATTCACAACGTATTTTCCTGTGTAACCTCGTTTTTCCATTATCATCATTTTCGGAAGAACATCAAACGTAAAATGCCAGTAATTGCCGGCATTATAAAAACAAAGCATACAAACTTCGTCTTCTTCTACAACATTTGTGCGCAAATCCAACGGTTTTTCATAAAAAATTTCGTCTGCGTCAATTCTTTTATTTATACCGCAAGACTCTTTGAATGTGTAAGCCTTTTCCCCGCCAAACTGATGAACATAAGCGATTTCGTGGTAACAAGATACAAAACCATTTTCCACCGTGAATAGGTTGGTTTTATAATCAAACACATTTTCATCAATCGTAATACCGTGATTTTCAAACTTTGACATGAAATCTCTTACCGGTATAAAATTATACTTTTTCTTGTACGATTGAAGTTTTTTACGCTGAAAATACGCAGTAATTTTCTTTTTAAGCGGAAAATTTTTGAAAAAATATTTTATTTCAAATTTTACCGAACGATATGCTTTTTTTAACTTATCCTGACACATAGCTCTGTTTTATCACGAATTTAAGTATAAAAAATCAACTTGTTATATTATTCTTTTTCAAATAAATCATAAAAATGAAAAAACTGCAGAGGTGCTTTAGGTGTAAGTTTTTCTATAAATTGGACAAATTCTTTTTGCATAATAGATGTTTTCTGTGACTTTAAGGCATCTGAAGTAAACTTTTTCAAATAAATTCTGTAAAATTCACCCTCTCTCAATGCACAAACAAAATAAATCGGAGCTTCCATAATTTGAGCGAACTTGAATGTTCCCAGAGGAAATTGAACCCTCCGCCTGAATAATTGAACATCTGAATTTGTGCTGTACTTTGAAGTCCTGTCGCCCGCCATAATAACAATTTCCCCGTGAGAAAGCTTTTCTTTAATCTCAATTGAAGTATCTATATTCACTTCTTCTACAGGATATGTTGTCACAGGAGTTTCAACGGCAATCTGTTTAATAAAATTATTAAAAATTTTGCATTGCTCTGCCGAAAGAAAAACATTAACACGTCGGTTAGGGTATTTTGCCATAAAAGAACGCATAACATCAATATTGCCCAGATGTGAACATATAAAAAATATTCCTTTGTCAAAATCGTTTATAAGAGAATTTTTATCATTTTCACTATCAAAAATTATCCTATTATAATCAAATTTCCCCGAAAAAACCTCCATCCTGTCAATAAGAGAATATGAATACTCAAGAAAATGTTTAAATTGATTTAATAAAGAAGGGTTTATGCCGATAATTTTTAAATATTTTGCAGAATTTCGGCGGGCATCTTTCGCACCCCAAAAAGCAAATAAAGTAACAAAAAATACTAAAACTCTAACGGCTTTTTTCCCTAGAATTTTGTATATATACCAGGTCAATAAAAGCCTTTTTTCGCCTGCAGCCTGCTCTTTTAGCTGATACCATTTCATTTGCCCTGCTCCGAATAGTCAAATAACAAACTGGAAAGATATGACACCGTTAAACCTACAGAAAGGATAAAACCAAGCGAACTGATAAGTTTAAAACTTGTCAGCGAGAGTAATAAAAATGAAAATACGCTTGTCGCACAACTTAAAAGAACAGCGTCCGTTGAGTGCTTTACACCACCTGCTCTAAACACGGAATAATCAAGTCCGAAGCCGATAATCAAAAAAATTGCAAGAATATGAAATAAGTGTATCGGCTGTGCTGTGAGGCTTAACAAGCCTATCGAAAATGTTCCTGCAAGAATTGACGGGAGTAAAATCTTAACAGCCGTACGAGGCTTATATATGAAAGACAGCAACAAGAATAACAAAGCAAAAACCGGCACGAGCATACGCACACAAGATATACGGCAGGCTTTTATCCTCGCTGTAATATCTCGCTGAACATCCACATATTTCCCGCCGTTTTGAGTAATAATTTCAGGTCGGTTAAAATCGTACAAAACCATTACAGAAGAATTTTCGCCAATCAAAAAATCTTTAAACGGAGAATTAGTGTTATAGCGAATAAATTCCAACGGGGGTTTTTCGTTTAGCAATTTTTGAACATCGTGTTCCGTAAGAAAAGAAGCATATTTTTTTAGAGAATTTTTGTACAAATTTTTTCTTAATTCAAAATTTCTCATCTGTTGTTTTTCAGACGGAATAAATTTACTCAATGCCTGAAAATTTACCGACTGCAAATAAAGGGAATTCCTTTCTTCTTTTTGAAG
>USHE01000080.1 GCA_900554385.1 uncultured bacterium
TAATTAAATAAAATTAAGAGGAAATAAAAAATGGCTATTAAATTTGAAGGACAAGACAGACGTCAGGCTAAATTAAATAAAATTTTGCCTGAGTATGGTTTCAAATCTTTAGAAGACGCTAAAGCTTTATGCGATTCTAAAGGTATCAACGTTGATGAAATTGTTAAAGGAATTCAGCCTATCGCATTTGAAAATGCAGTATGGGCTTATACTTTAGGTGCAGCAATTGCAATTAAAAAAGAAGCTAAAGACGCTGCTGAAGCTGCAAGCTATATCGGTGAAGGTTTACAAGCTTTTTGTGTACCTGGTTCTGTAGGTGACACAAGAAAGGTTGGCTTAGGTCACGGTAACCTTGCTGCAATGCTTTTGAGAGAAGAAACAAAATGTTTCTGCTTCCTTGCAGGTCACGAATCTTTCGCTGCTGCTGAAGGTGCTATCGGTATTGCAAGAAATGCTAACAAAGTTAGAAAAGAACCTTTGAGAGTTATCTTGAACGGTCTTGGTAAAGACGCAGCTTACATCATTTCAAGAATTAACGGTTTTACATCTGTTGAAACTAAATACGATTATAAAACAGGCGAATTAAAAATCGTTAAAGAAACTCCATTCTCAGATGGAGAAAGAGCAAAAGTTAAATGCTACGGTGCTGACGATGTATCAGAAGGTGTTGCAATTATGATTCACGAAGGTGTTGATGTTTCTATTACTGGTAACTCAACTAACCCTACACGTTTCCAACACCCTGTAGCAGGAACTTACAAAAAATGGTGTTTTGAAAACGATAGAAAATACTTCTCAGTAGCATCAGGCGGTGGAACAGGAAGAACACTTCACCCTGATAATGTTGCTGCAGGTCCAGCTTCTAATGGTATGACAGATACTATGGGTAGAATGCACGGTGATGCTCAGTTTGCAGGTTCATCATCAGTTCCTGCTCACGTAGAAATGATGGGTATTATCGGTATGAGCAACAACCCTATGGTTGGTGCAAGCGTTGCGGTTGCTGTAGCAGTTGCTGGCGCGTTGGCTAAGTAGTCAACAAAACCGATTTTAATATTAAAAAAGCCTCCTTTTTAAAAGGGGGCTTTTTGATTAAAGTTCTTTGAATTCTATTTTATAACCCAAAATTTTTGCGATTAATTCAAGTTCTTGAACGGTTAGCGTATTTCTTACAAGTTTTCCGTTAATGCTGCCTCGTGTGTATTTTCTGCCGCTGAGTTTACTCATTTCATCTGCTAGTTTTCTATAATCATACTGCTTTAGTGCTAGCCAATAATTTATCTGTGCTCTTATGTTCATTATTTTATTATAACCAACTTGACAAATAACAAAAAATAGTTTATCGTATTGTATGAATGCGTATAATATTATACTTATTAGTATTATATTGTACAAAGAGGTGGATAATGACAAATTTAAAATATTTACGAATGAAGAAAAATCTTTCAATTGCGCAACTAGCTAAGGCAACACGTATTCCTAAAATAACTCTTATACGTCTGGAAAATGGCCACGCTCAAAGTATTTCGTTTAAAAATCTAAACAAGCTTTGCCACTTCTTTAATCTTTCAAACGTAAACGAACTTATTGGCGAACGAAGAATTGAGCCATAGTTAAAGGGGTTGTCGGACGGTCTTTTGAGTACACTTTCATAATATAGGCACCGGGCTGGCTTATTACAATATAATCATCATAATAAAAGACTTCTTCATCTTTTAATCTTACTGTGTTTGCCCAGTATAATTTGTAGCCGAGGCGTTCTTGGGCATTGTCTTTCTTTATTATTTGAATGTATATGTATCTCGAATGCACTTTTTTAGGCATTAATATCAGGTAATAAATTCGTACGTTCGGTTTGAATACAGTCGAATAATCCATTACGGTTTCTTTTGTAATCGGATTTTTGTTAAACAATATTGCCGGCTTGTCACCTGTATCTATGCAGGCTGTTGTTGTGCTTAATATTATTAGAGATACTAAAAATAAAATAAATTTTTTCATTATTGTAATTTTTTCAATTTTTCCTGAACATCCTGAATGGCTTTTTGGTCTTTTGCGTATTTCAGGAACAGGTTGTAATATTTTACAGTTTCTTCGTTATTATTTTCTGTTTCGTTTGCAAGCGCAAGTGCGTAGTACGCGTAGGCATATTGAGGGTCAATTGATATTACCCGTTCGAAGCATTTTTTACTTCCCGCAACATCTTTTTGCGATGCGTAGACAAGTCCAAGGTTGAACCATCCGTCTGCGTAAGAAGGATTTACAAAGATAGCTTTTTTATAAAAGTCTACTGCATTTTTTTCATCATCTTTAAGTTTGTAGATATTTCCTATTTTTAGAAGTGTAATTTCATCTGACGGATTTAATTTAAGAGCTTCCTGATAATTCTTAATGGAATCTTCATAATTCTTTTGTTTGTAGCTGGCATCTGCAAGTGCAATAAATTCCTTGTTTTTAGAAAGTTTATCTTTATCTGCGTCTGTATTTTCAGTCGGAGTTTCAAGTTCTAATACCACGGCAGGAAGTTCCCCGTTTGCTGAAACAGGTGTTTCTGAAATATTAGGGGTTTCTGGTGCAGATGTTTCTGAAATGAATTCGGCAAATTCATTGCTATATAATGTTTTTTCAGGATCCATTTCGATAGCTTTTTCGTAGTATTCAGTGGCTTTGTCATTGATTTTGCAGCCTCTGTATGCTTTTGCAAGACCATAATATGCAAAGCTGTCTTTTGTGCCTCTTGAGATTGCTTTGATAAATTCATCGGTTGCTTTAGAGTAATTGTGAAGTTTTAAATCTTCATGACCTTGTGAAATTAAGGCTTCTGTAAGGTTATTTTCAACAACATCACTGCTTTTTACTGCTAAAATATCTGAATATAAAGCGATTGCATCTTCGTATTTTTGCATTGCGTGTATGGCAATTGCTTTGTTTATTTTTACGTCATAATCATCTTTATCTACGGCAAGCACTTCATCATAATATTTGATTGCGTTCTGGTAATCTTTTATTGTGTGATAACAGCTTGCAAGGTCTTTTTTCATATCAGCATCATCTGCTTTTAAAGTAATAGCTTTTTCATAATTTTGGATTGCAAGGTTATAATTTTTTGTTCGTTTGTACACAAGCCCCATATTTTTGTAAGCTCTGCCGTCGTTAGGGAAGCTTGCGACATACTGTTTATACTGTTCCAGAGCTTCTGTATTTTTGTTCATATCCGCGAGAAGGTTTGCATAGTCAAATCTCAGAGAGTGTAAATTTGGTTTTTGTTTAAAAATCACTTCATACTGAGTGAGGGCAAGATCATTTTTCTCAAGCTCCTGATATGAAAGAGCAAGGCTTACGTGTGCTGATGTGTTTTCAGGGTCTTTTTCTATTGCTTTTTGAAGCATTTCTGAGGCTTTTTCATAGTTTTTTACTTCAAAGAGAGCCATCCCGTAATTCAGGTAGTCATCAAAAGTATTTGAATCTTTCTGGTACAAAATATCGTATTCTGCGGCAGCCTTTTGAGCATTATTATCTGCGAGATAGGTCGCTGCAAGGTTTTTTCGTGCTTCCAGATGCTGAGAATATGTTCCTAAAAACATATTGTAATTTTCGATTGCATTTTTATAATCTTTCAGCTGGTACTGAACATTTGCGATATTCAGGTAGTTGAACTTGTATTCAGGGAAAATTCTAAGGGCATTTGAGTATGCCTCAAGTGCTTGCGGATATTTACCGAGAGTTTCGTAAATACTGCCGAGGCTGATATATACAAAGGCATCATTAGGACGTAATTGTATAACTTTTTCGTAAGCAGAAATTGCTTCTTCAAGTTTATCCATATCAGTGTAAATACCTGCAAGTTTTGTATAAAGCATAGGGTCATCTCCGTTAAGCTTTATAGCTTCGAGAATTTTATTAACTGCCCCTTGCAAATCTTTTTGATATTCAAGAGTACACGCTTGTTGATATAATATGTTAGCTTGAGGAGTCATTGCAGTTTATCCCGGTAATGCTGTTGTACAAAGTAATAATGCCGATATAATTAAACGCTTGTTAATGATAATTACCCCCTGTATATAACAGTATATTAGCAAAAAATTAGATTTGTGTAAAGCTGTGAGAATAGATTTTTTTGCCGGTCAGGATATTAACCGTCTTGTTTATAACAGATTGTTCCTCGTTATTTTTGTCGTAACTGATATTTTCTATATCTGAAAAATCTTTTATCATATTGGATAAATTTATATATAATTCGTCTGTTGTACTTTCTGGTTTATTGTTTTCGATCATTCTGAGTATTCTGACAAGTTCTAAGTCCTTTGCGTCAATGATTGCAGCGTCTAATCCTGCTCCAAATGCCAGCACCGCAAATACTCTGTTAATAAGCGGTCTTAATTCTTTTGGAGAACCGTTTGATATATTTGACAACCCTATAACTGTCTTAACCGGAGGGTCAAAGCTTTCTTTAATCATCTGAATAGTGTTAACAGCTTCCATTGCCTGCGATTGTTCTACGCTTACAGGTAAGATTAGAGGGTCAAAATAAATTTTTGAACTGTCAATTCCTTTTTCCATACACTTTTCGTAAATTTCAAAAGCAATTTCCGACCGTCCGTCAGAAGTTTTCGGAATTCCTGTATCCTTACTTAATGTAAGTGCAATAAGGTTACAATCAAATTCTGCCGCTAAATCAGTCATTTTTTCAAGCCTTGGTTCGTCTTTACTTGTACTGTTAATAAATGCAGGGGCATTATTTGTATAAGCTTCCAAGCCTGCACGCATTTCTTCTGTATTTGTAGTATCAAAAGAAATGTTTAATCCTTCTGCCTGTGCTGTAAGCCAGGGTAAAACTCCGCTCATAGAACCTTTGGCAGGACCTACATTTAAATCAATGTAGTCCATATTTTCTTGAGTTCGGATAAGTTCTTTTACAAAACTTTCATCGCGATTTTCAAGAGCTTCTCGTACGGATTTTGAAATTATGTGAATGTTTTCGCCTATTAAAATCATAAGTTTACTATAACATAAAACCGGTAAAATTTGGAAGATTTACAAAAATTAACACCTAAAAATGAATATCTGCCGCTTTATATAAAAAACTAATTCTTTTAGGTAGTAGTAAAATATAGAAACACACGTTATAATAACAACATTAATTAGGGGTGTAATATGTAAACTAATGGAAAAAAAGGAGAAGGTTCTATGGAAACAATGACTAAAACGGAAACAAAAAAAACTAAATCCAAATTTAATGACGAATTTGAAAAGTATTTGAAAAAACAGTGTTTAAAAACTACATTTAACGGAGTTGAATTAGAAACATTCACCTGGTACAAAAAGGTTCTGGGGCTTGTATAGAATTAAAAAGCGGGATTTTAATCCCGCTTTTTTTATATTAACATTTTTCCGTTTTCGTAAATAAGAACATCGTCGGCGTAAATTTTTCCGCCGTTTTTCATGTTTTTTATCAAATCCCAGTGCAGTCCTGAAACATTTTTACCGCCGGTTTCAGGGTAAGACGCCCCGACTGCCATGTGGATTGCTCCGCCTATTTTTTCATCGAAAAGAATATTCCCCGTAATTTCTTGAATTTCGTCATTCGTTCCGATGGCAATTTCGCCTATGCCTCGAGAACCTTCATCCATATCAAGCATGGCGTTTACAAAGTCTTCGCCTTTTTCCGCTGTCGCTTTTATGACTTTACCGCTTTCGATAAATAAATGAACTCCCTGAGCTTCGTTGCCGCGATAAATTTGCGGAAAGTCAAAGTATATTTCGCCGTTTATTTCATTTTCTACAGGGGAAGTGAATACTTCTCCGTCTGGATAATTGTTTAATCCCGAACAGCTAATCCATTTTCTGTCTTTTACGCCAAATGTGATATCTGTTTTTTCTCCTGTAATTCTTATTTGTTTGACTTTATTTAAATAATCAGCCCATTTTGATTGTTTGATATCAAGTTCTTTTAATTTTGCTACAGGGTCGTCTAAATCCAAATAGCAGGATTTAAATAAAAATTCCGAATATTCATCAAATGACATTTTGGCTTCCTGAGCAAGTGCGTGAGTCGGAACATCTGCTATAACCCATTTTGCTGAGCCTTCTGCCGAACGTTTCATAAGAACTTCAGATAAGGCTTTAGTGGCTTTGCCCCTGCGTGCAAGCTTTTTCATATCTGCATGTGCCATTGTTTTGGTGTTCATTGGTCCGCCGATTGAGATGAATTTATCTACCGTTTCGTATTCCAGTTTTGAAATTGGATCAACGTAATCCAATTGCTCATCGCTGGCTAATTTTATAAAAGTATCGGACATATCTTCGATGGATGTTCTCACGAGCGGATGCCCGCCTTTTTCTAAAACTCTTTTAAAAACCGCTTTAACTAAATCTTTTGTATAAACGCTCGTCCCTCTGATTTGAACAAGGTCGCCTTTTTGAACATCGACAGAATAATCCACAAGTACTTCTGCATATTTATCCCAAATTGTTTTCATAAAAAATCTCCTGTAATTTAATAATTTTACTCGCATGAATAAGATTTTTATTTCGAGACGATAGCGGGAGCGTGTTCGAGAAATGAAAATCTTATTCATTATCATGATTATAATTAAAAACTCCCTTCTTCTGCAATCGGAAAAAGGGAGGACTTTTTATTCTTCATTTTCGAGTGATTCGTGTCCGGATTTGTGGGATTTCAGAAGCACTCCGCGTTTAGATGTTTGGATGAAATCAATCATTTTTTCTATATATTCATTCATCGGGATTTCTGCTTTGATTTTTTCGATAGCCTGAGTTGTATTGTATTCGTCAGAAATCAAAAGTTTGAACGCTTCATTTGTTGCGGTTCTAACTTCTTGCGGAACTCCGCGTCTTTTCATTGCGATAACATTAAGTCCGCGCGGAACAGGAGGTCTGCCTTCCCCTTTAGAATAAGGGAGAATATCCTGACGGGAAGCGGAAAATCCGCTAATAATTGCCATATCTCCAATTCTGATATTTTGATGGAATACGCTCATTCCGCCGACAAAAGCTCCAAATCCTACATGTACGTGACCGCCCAGTGTTACAAGATTTGCAAGAATAACCTGATCTGCAAGAACACAGTTATGGGCAATATGTGAACCTACCATTAAAAGGCACTTGTTACCGATTCTTGTAGTAAAATCACCGCAAGCTGCTCCTCTGTGAATGGTTACGTTTTCTTTGATAATAGTATCATCGCCAATTACAACCTTTGTCGGCTCACCTTTGTAACCTAAATCTTGCGGTTCAGAGCCAATGGTTGCAAACGGAGATATTGTACATCTCTCGCCGATTTCAGCGTGTTCAATGTATGCATTTGCAATTACTCTTGTTTTGCTTCTGATTTTTACGTTTTCGCCTATGATTACGTAAGGTCCGATTATTGCATCTTCTGCAATTTGTGCTGATGGATGGATTACAGCTGTTTTGTCTATCATAATTACCTCTCTTTTCTACTTAATAGGTTAATTATAGTACAAACTTTTTGGACACTCAATAAATTTATATAATTTTAATTTTCTGTTGAAAAGTTTGTTGGATTAAAATATAATTGTTGCGTAATAAATTTTAAGAGGATTGGATATTGAAAAAAGGCTTTGTTGGTTTATTGAGTATAGTTTTGCTTGTATGTTTTGTTTATTTTGCTGGAACTTATTCTTCTAATGGCAAAAATGTAAAATATAAATTAACAAAGGTTACTGAAAATTCTGAGGAAACTATTTTTGAAATTAATATAAAAAATCATCCGATAAAGTTTAAAAAAGAAAAGGTTTATATAAGTGCAGCTCCTGATGGCGGTAAATGTATAATTAAGTTAGGACGCGGAAAATGTTTTTCCGCTCCGTTTTACCCCAGACCGATTACGAAATCCCAGTGTGAATTTAATAAAGAAAAGTTAGGGATAAAAGGTTGTTATTACCAAAAAGATTATTGGGCAGGTGCGGTAAAACAATGCGGCGGAGTTAATAAAATGCCGTCAATGAGAGAACTGGCAATGATTGCAAGTGCTTTTTATAAAGGGAGCCCTGCAATTGGGGAAAGAAAATCTATCGAAAATCTTGCCTATAATTCCGATGCTGTAAAAGTTTTGAATTTGAGAGAAAATAATTTTTGTCTATGGTCAGGAGAAGAATATGGAAACCTTGGTTTAAGTGCATCCGGTCGCTGTTTCTTCCCGTCATATACACATTTCTTTGTGGATTATTACAAAAAATTTGATAGTGTTATGGCAGTTTGCCTGACAAATGATTAAATTTATGCATATTATGCAGATAGTCTTAACATAAAATTGAAAAATCTCTTTTTTAGGTTATAATGAGTATGAGCAAATATTTTATAAGAGAGGGAAATAATGAATAAAAATCAATCTGCAGGTATGTATATAGTTCTGGCAATTATCGTG
>USHE01000081.1 GCA_900554385.1 uncultured bacterium
CTTATTGAAGATTAACATAGGCTTTTAAATTTACGGAATTTATGCTATAATATATAGGCTGTATATTATATGGAGGTTCACATGCATATTTACGTAAACGGAAGAAACATCGAAATTACTGACGCTATTAAGGCTTATGTAAAAGAAAAAATCGGTAAAGTAGTTAACCACTATGACCAAATTCAAGGTATTGATGTAGTTTTATCAGTTATCAAAAATCCGTCAGCTTCCGGAAAACATGTCGCTTAAGTTTCTTGTAAAATGAATTCAGGTGTAGTTCGTTGTGAAGAAGCTGCAGATTCAATGTACGAAAGCATTGACTTGCTTGCTGATAAATTAGACAGACAGGTTAAAAAATTCAAAGATAAAGCTCTTGGCTCTGACAAAACCTCTATCAGAACTGATGATGCACCAGAGGCAACAGAAGAATAGTTTAAAATGATTAACGGGAAAAAAGTCGTCGTAATTATGCCCGCTTATAATGCGGAAAAAACGTTAAAACAAACTTATGACGAAATCTATAAAGATTTTGTTGATGAAGTTATTCTTGTAGACGATAATTCTCAGGACAATACAAAAATTGTTTCTAAAGAATTAAATATAAAAACAATTGTCCACAAAGAAAATAAAGGTTACGGCGCAAACCAAAAATCCTGTTATAAAGCAGCTTTGAAATCCGGAGCAGACATCGTAGTGATGCTGCATCCGGATTATCAATATACACCGAAATTAATTCCGGCAATTGTTTGTATGATGGCATTTGAACAGTATGACGCTGTTTTGGCTTCCCGCATGCTCGGAAACTCCGCACTCAAAGGTGGTATGCCTTTTTATAAATTTGTTGCAAATCATTTCCTTACTTGGTTTGAGAACGTTTTTACAGGTGAAAAATTGTCTGAATATCATACAGGATTTCGCGGATTTACACGAGAAGTTTTAGAAACGCTTCCGCTAGGTGAGTGTGATGATGATTTTATTTTTGATAACGAGATGATTGCACTTCTTTTCTACCATAATTACAATATTGGCGAGCTTTCCTGTCCGACGAAATATTTTAAAGAAGCTTCTTCGATTAATTTTCTCCGCTCTTGTAAATATGGGCTTGGAGTATTGGCTGTAAGTTTAAAATATAGATTTGCTAAGTTTGGTATAAAGTCAAAAATATTCAAGCCTGATGCGAAAAAATTGGATTTGACGACCGAGCTTGAATATTATTATCAATAATTATTAACTTAAAGTTTTTGCTTTCGTTGCTAAAATAGTTAGTAGTTCATGGCGTTTTCTGCGAGAACTCTGGCTGTGCAATAACTGCCCCATACTGCATGTGATTTTGATGGGTCTTTTATACAATAGCCTATATTTGAATCCCATCCGGGTCTTCCAAATACTATTGCTATATGATTTTGCTATCCTTTCTATTGAGAAATCTCAATAATTTTATTATCATTATATTGCATAATCTCAATAAATGCAATATTCGGATTTAGGGAAATTTATAAAATTTAAAAGGATGCAAATGGGCATTTCGCTTAACAGGTTTGCGACAGAGGCGGAAATTGACCCTGCAATATTGTGCAGAATAGAGAATTTGAAACAGGGAATAAAGATTAATATTCTTGAAAGTGTGGCTCGTGTGTTCGGCATGACTCCTGCTGTATTTTTAACGGAATTTGAGAATGTAAAAGACACAATTGATTAGAATCACGGTCTGTAGAGGCATACCGCAGGGGTTGAGAGATAAAGATTCCGAACTAAATTCGGAATGACCAACCCACTTCGTCATCCTGAGCAAGTCTCATGTTCAGGAACGGTAGATATCATAGTTTTTTGTGAATAAAGATTCCGAACTAAATTCGGAATGACCAAAACGCCACGTCATCCTGAACTTGTTTCAGGATCTGAATATACAGAAGTTGTAAAAACTGCAGAGAATAGATTTCTAAACGAATTTGAAATCACCCCATCCCTTATCTTGCAATAAAAAACGACCTTTAGCGTTTAAAGGTCGTTTTTGTTATATTAATAAATTCGGTTTTCTTAGAAAGTTGCGGCAGGTTTCTTTTGAACAGAAGCCCCAGGGATTGATTGCCAGTTTGCTGCCATGATTTTCTTGAAAGATTTCAATGCAGTGTCTTCAAGTTCACCGAGTTCTTCAGCTTCCATAATTAATTCTCTCAAAGGAAGTAATGCACGTTGGTCGCGGAGAACACCCAGTGCAGCTGCAGCACCTGCTCTTACCAGTTCATTTTCGTTACGGTTTTTCATTACGTCAATCAATGCAGGAACAGCTTTTGTATCATTCAATTTGCCAAGAGATGTAACCGCATAAATTCTTACGTTTACCCATTCGTCATACAACATATTGATAACCTTATCAACAGCTTTTTTGTTGCCAATTTCACCTAAAGCTCTTGTTGCGTCGCAACGCACATTTACTTTTTCGTGGTCGAGAGATTCGATTAAAGCATCTGTTGCAACGTCGCCGATTTCGATTAAAGCATCTGTTGCAGTAATACAAACCTGAGGATTTTCATCATTAAGAGCTTCTACCAAAGGTTCAACAACGATTTCGCCGCCCAAACGTCCAAGCGCACGTGCCGCACGAACTCGAACATCTACGTTGCGGTCTTCTCTTAAAGATTCAATCAAATGTGTAGTTGCTTTTGAATCGCCCAATTCGCCAAGCGCTCTTGCTGCATACAAACGAACTGAACCGTTTTTATCGTGTTTTAAAACTTCAATTAAGGGTTCAACAGCTTTTGAATCGCCCATTTCGCCTAAAACGCGGGCTGCATTGTATCTAACCTTTTCAGAATTACTTGTTTTCAAATCCATTAATAATTCGTCAAATGATTTTTTTACTTGTTTTTTCTTACTGTTTACACTAATTGTCATTAAATTTTCCTCCGACACAGAAATAATATTCTACACTACATTTTAATAAAAAATTTTTTTAGAATATTATTGCCTTTTTACCTTTTATTTATTAAATATTTGTAACAAATCTAACCTTTTACTGTTTGTAAATTTAACTTGTATGACTTATGTTTGTTAAATATCCGGGGGATAAGTGCAAATAAATATTTCATTAAGGGTATTACTTACACTTTATCGTTTACATTTTTAAAATAACATATTTTTCAAAGAATTTCTTAGTTTAAATGTATTATTTATGCAAATTTGATGATTGTTTAATAAAAATTAGGTTTAATTCAATAATAAGGGGTTTAAATATGTAACAAAAGTTTACAAATACTACTTACTATAGATAGTAATAACGAACTCGCTGCCCTTGCCAACTTCACTGTTTACGCAGATTTTGCCGTTGTGCTTTTCTATTATTTTCGCAGAAATCGCTAAACCAAGCCCTGTGCCGATTCCTACTCCTTTTGTTGTATAGCCTGCTGTGAAAATTTTGTCGATTTCGTCTTTTGAAATTCCTTTTCCGGTGTCTTTTACACTCACAGTCAAGCTTTCACCCTCAAAGTTTGTCGAAATTGTTATTGTACCTTTTCCCTCAATAGCTTGACAAGCGTTGACTAAAATATTGGTGAAAACTTGATTGAGCATATTCGGGTAACAGTTGATTAGAGGCAGTTTCCCGTAGTTTTTGACGATTTCAATACGGTTTTTTGTTTCGTGGCGGATTAATTCCAGCGTCAAATCAAGCTCTTTGTTGATATCCGCTTCTTGAAGTTCGGCTTCATCAAGCCTTACAAATTTTTTCAGTGACACTACAATATTGCTAATTCTTTGAATTGCTTCGCTGTCGATGTGGTTGATTTCCTGCATTATATCTGCGATTTCAGGGTCTTTAATCTGCGGGATAAGTTTTGCAAGAAGCCCGTTATTTGATTTAATTGAGGCGACAGGTGTATTAATTTCGTGTGCGACACCTGCGACTAATTGACCGAGAGATGCCATTTTTTCAGAATTTATCAGTTGTATTTGGGTTTCTTTTAGTTCTTTTAGAGCGTTTTTGAGTTCTTTAACCGTCTGGATGTTTCTCTGGTAAAGCTGTGCGCGTATAATTGCGTTGCCTAATTGGAAAGAAATCGCTTCAAGAATTTCCAGTTCTTCTGTTAATTCTCGTTTGTTGTAACTCAGTAAAACTATTACTCCTATTAACTTTTGCAGATGAAAGACCGGAACGATAACACGCATAACTGATTGTTTGAAAGGTTTTGCGTCTATATATTCTTTCAAGCAGTGAACTACTGAAATTTTATTTTTGTAAATTGTGTCAAAAGTTTCGTTATCAAAGGCTATTGGGTGGTTTTGATTTGCTAGTTTTCCGCCGTATATTTCTATAATATTGAAGTTTTTGTTTTTGGCTTCGGCGTAATATGCTTTGAATGCTCCAAACATAAGGGCAAGTTCCGTCAGGGCAGAATTTAAGATTTTGGAGATGTCTGTGGATTCTCTGACAATGTTGGAAACTTTGTTTATGAGTGCGATACGGATGGCTTGGGATTGGGCTTTTTGCTTGATTTTTTGTAAGTCTTCGTTTTCTTCGCCGAGATGTTCGTAATTTTTTTGGAGTTTTTCAAGTTTTTTAGTGGTTTTAATTAATTCTGTTTGTGCGCTTATATCTGCGAAAAAGAAAATGGCGTATTTCCCTTTTTTGATTACGGACATATCGTAGTAGGAAATTTTTTCTCTGTTGTGCTGATATGAAACTGTGGCAAAAAAGTTCTCGCAGCAATCCAGTGCATGATAGATGGGAGAATAGTTTTCAAGGTTATCGCTTGCCAGCGGGCAGATGTCAAAATTGTAGTTATGGGAAAATCTTTTCAAGCTTGAAAAATCTGCAAACCAACGTTTGAAAGTATAATTTTGATAAATTACTTCCCTTTTGTTGTTTACTATAATAACGGCATCCCTAAACTGATTAAAGATATCAAACTTTTTCATAACACAATTATATACTGTTACTGATGCTCGGGCAATTTGTTAATTGTTATTATAAAGTAGCTGATTCGTAATTAGATTCCGAACTAAATTCGGAATGACAAACCCACCCTGTCACCCTGAACTTGTTTCAGGGTCTGGAGTGGGGATGCTCGTTACAAGTTCCTAAATTAGATTTCGAAACTAGTCCAATTGACAGAATAAATAAAACTATGAAAAATTACTTGTTTAGTACTAATTCAAAGCAAAGGTTTTCTATAACTGTTTGGATATTCATGTTCAGTAGAAGTTCTTTTTTTGCTTTTTCTACTGCGTTAATATCGCTGATAAGTTTTATTTTTAGAATACGATTGTTAATATTTGACTTGAGAAGTTCTGTCATAAAATTTTGAATTTGGATGAGAACTTCCATTGGTTCATTCTCGCGAGCGATGTTTAGAAGTTTATCGTTCAAATCAAGCACTTCATTTCGGTTAAGTTCAAGGTAGCCGTCTATTGCGTCTTTAACAATAGAAAAACCTCTCACATCTTCTTTCATTGATGGAACAAAAAAGCATTGCGCTCTGGAAATGATAGTTGAAATCATGTCTGATTTATCTTTGGTCAGAAAGAAAAAAGTTGTTTTTGATGGCGGTTCTTCAAAAGTTTTGAGGAGTGCGTTTGCAGTTGGCTCTTGAAAATTTGTTTCGTTCAAACCGCAGACATTTCCTTCTTTATCCTTATCGCAAAAGATTAATACCCTGTGGTATTCGGAAGTCACAAGGAGGTCATTTTTAATCATTCTTGCTTGATCAATGGAGATAACTGTTTTTGAGTCTTCATTTGGCGGCTTGTTATCTATTTTTGAGATTGTAAGTACGGCGGGGTGTTGGTTTGCCCTAATCCAACTGCAATTTAAGCATTGGCATTCTGGAGTGTGGTCGCCAGTGCAGTTGAGCATTCTGGCAATTTCCAGTGCCAAATCGTACTGTGCTTCAATATCAGTTCCATAAAATAAAATACAGTGGGCAATATTTTTATTTGAATTTTCAATTCCTTTTGAAAAATAATTAATCAAAAAAGGATAATTTTCTCTGACATTATTATTTAAAGAAGGCATTTTCCACCTCCGCTTCCGGATTTTGGGATTGACCGGATTTTATTTTGTACTCGGCTTCCGTAATGTTTTGTTTAAGTTTTACCAAATCTTTCAGGTTGGCGGATTTGAGTTTCTGGAGTGTAAGTTTCACTACATATTCGTGTTGACCTGTTAATCTTGAGAGTTCAAACGGTGTGCATTCTGAAGATTTTGCTTTTAGTATAATCCATCTTCTAACCATTGTTTGGAGGGTTGAAACTATTTCCAGGCAGTACTTTTTCTCTAAGAGTTTTCTATATTCTTTTAGTGCTAAGTCTTTTTTGCCTTCCATCAAGAAATCTGAAAATGCGAATAAATCTTCATTTGAAATACAAATTTCTTTAACCATATCGGCAGTTACAAGGTCGTTCGGATAAGCCATAAGTTTAAGCTTATCTAATTCCGTATCAAGCTGGCGTAAGTTGTTACCGATTTGGGTAATCATTGCGGTGGACGCTTTTGCTTCGAGTTTAAGTTTTTTTGATTTTGCCTGTTTGTTAAGCCAGGCTTCGAGTTCTGCAGTTTTATACGTTGGAATTGGCGCGCACTCAATGGCATTATATTTAGAAAGGGTTTTGAAGAATTTTTTACGGCTGTCTAATTTTTTCCCTTCATCACGAGGAAGTTGAGCGACAAAGACAATATCTAGATTTTCGTTATTATTTTCAAGAGCCTGCGAAATTTCTTTCATTTCTTTGTCGTCAAAAGTTTTCGTAAAATAATCAAGACAGTTAATGACAATAAGCATTTTGCCGAACATCATAGGCTGAGTTCTGAGTATGGAAACCAAATCTGCAAATTTAGGATTGTCATAAGTCTTGAAACTCATTTCAAGAAAATTTTTATCCAAACCTTTTTTAAGTTTTTCGATTTCCTGTTCTATATTAAAATCTTCTTCACCGTAGAAAAAATAAATTGCCATAATCATATTATATATTAAATCATTATTAAGAAATGTAAATATAAATTTAATATAGGCTGAAACCCAGTTATAATGCCTCATAGGATAGGATAGGATAGGATGGATGGGCGTATTAGCAATCTTTTCAGGCAAAAATTTTTATTAAAAGTATCCGATAGGCACATTTTTTTAAACACGAAAGGAGATATTATTATGGGTTTATTATCAATCGGAAACGGCGGCGGAAATTTTGATAACCAAGGTGTGCAACAAAAATCAACAGCAAAGGGCTCTCAATCTTTAACAGAAAAAATTAATCAACAAGGCGGAATTTTCGGTTTTATCGGGCCTAAAAAGGTAGTTACCGAAATTAATGATGACGGTTCTAAACTTGAAAAGCAGTACGATAAAGATGGACATTTGATGAAAGAAATTGTTTATAAAGATGTCAATGGCGACGGTAAGGAGGATATCTATTCCGTAACATCACATCATGAAGCTAAGCCGGAGTGGGATATGAATGCTTCTTCTTCTACTTTTATCGATGAAGACGGCGATGGATACAATGATGTTGTAATTAAAAATGAATATGATGAAAACGGCAAATTAAAAACAGAAACAAAGACGATTGAAGAAGATATCAATTCCGTAAAAAACAGACCGCACCTTGATTATGAAACTAAAAACCGTGAAATGAAAACACATAAGGCAGGGATTTATATTATGTAAAAAAAGGAGGCATTTGCCTCCTTTTTTTTAACTTTCTATAAGTAAGCTTGCTCCGATAACGCCTGCCGTGTTTCCAAGTTGTGCAGGTACTACTTGAACTGTTTCTCCTGCAATTTTCATTGCTCGTTTTTTGATTGTTTCTTTTAACGGATTTAACAAAATGTCTCCGGCGTCAGCAACTCCGCCGCCCACAATAATTCTTTCAGGGTTCAGGAGGTTTACAACACTTGCCATACCTATTCCTATATATTCACCCATCCTTGTGAATATACGTCTTGCAACAGGGTCGCCTGCTTTTGCTGCTTCTGCTACAATAAACGGTGTGATTGCTCCGCCGTTAGCCATTTCTCGGTATTTGGTAGATTTACCGCCTAAGATATATTCTTCTGCCATTGCAACGATAGATGGTCCTGATGCAAATGCTTCTAAGCAGCCGGTATCTCCGCAGCCGCAAATAGGGCCGTCGTGCATTTGTAGTTTTATGTGTCCGATTTCGCCTGCCGCGTTTGAGGCACCGCGGACGAGTTTTCCGTTAATAATCAAGCCTGAACCGATACCTGTTCCAACAGTTATACAGATTAGGTTTTCACAGCCTTTTCCTGCACCGAAATTTAATTCTCCTAGTGCAGCACATCTTACATCATTATCTATGCGTGTTGGAATATGAAATTCATCTTCTATCATTTTTGCAAGCGGAATTTCTACCCAGCCAGGAATATTTGTGATTAATCTTACGATA
>USHE01000082.1 GCA_900554385.1 uncultured bacterium
GGGGGGGCTGTTATAGCAAAAACTCTACTTTAGAACGTTTTTTTTCGGAACATTTTACCAAAATTTTTAATAAGCGTACGACTTTATTAAAGTTGTTTTCCACTTGGAACGCTTTTCAAATTAGAAATAAAGCTAAAGGTTTTACATTATCGGAAGTATTAATCACTTTAGGAATAATCGGGGTTGTTGCATCTATGACTTTACCGACACTCATTGCGAAGTATAACAAAAAACAAACTGCTATTGCAGTAAAAAAAGTCTATTCAGAATTATCTCAGGTAATCAGGCGTGCAGAAGTTGACTATGGAGAGTTACAGTATTGGCCTACAAATAACGCATTATGTGACACAGAAGCCTACAGATCTTTTGTACGCACCTACATTCTGCCATATTATAAGGGATTTAAACTTCTGAAAAATGGTCTTGAAAACGAGTTATGGAATAATAACGGCGTTTCTCCATGTGGAATAAATGGCATCACAAATAACGGAACTATTATATCAACCTCAGTTCATTCAGGTATTATATTCATTCTTGTTGACATTAACGGTTACAAGAAACCTAACTACATGGGACAAGATATTTTTTATTTTAATACTGCAACAGGGAAGCTTATGCCATCAGGTTGGGAAAAAAATTTAACAAGAGAACAAACTCTTTCCGGCTACATTAGCGAAAACGGTCTTCGGTTTTCGTGTAAAAAATCCAAAACAAATCCTGATGATGATTATACAGACAAAAGACATGCCTGTACAGCTTTGTTAATGCTTGACGGGTGGGAATTTAAAGACGATTATCCGTGGTAAAATCAGGCTGATTTTTTCTCGTTAGAATAATCGGCAGTTCCTGGGAATGCATTACTGCCGGTTACTTTTCGAGTAATCCAGTATTGAATTTTTGGAATAAATGTAGATAAGAACGCTGCAGATACCGCAAATCCTAATCCCCAATTGATTGCGTTTTTCGTGTAATTTTCACGGCATACCTTATTTAACAAATCCTTTGTAATATCTCCGCCTTTAGCTTTCTTGAGTATTGTATCAATGTACACTTCAATTTCTTTTTGTTTTTTCACAAAAGTTTCTTTTGATATAAACGAAAGTTCTTTGTCAAATACAGATTCACTCATCTTACCCGTAAACAAATTCTGGTCAGAAGTAGAACATCTGAACACATTTTTTAAGAATTCAGGCATATTTATTGCACCATCTGTAAACACATCCACAATTTGTTTTTCAGACAACATTGCTTTACCGGCAAGTTTAGGCTGAAGTTCTGACATTCCCTGCGCATTCTTAATGAATTTTTCTATATTTGCTTCAGGATATTTTGATTTAACGTCAGAAAGAAGTTTTATAAATTCTTCAAGTTCCATTGTTCCATTGTTTTCTCGAAGAACTTTTGCAATTGATGGTGTTATATAGGCTTTGTTATCCGGATTTCCTAATACAAACGATTTGAATGCCTCCGGCTTCATCTGACCGCCATTTACTTTCAAAACTTCATTTAAATGATCATTAACCTGTTTTGCGGCAACAGGATCAAGTCTTGTTGTTTTACCATCTTGAATTTTATTTAACAATGCTGCAATAACAGGCATATTAAACATGTAGAAGTAACTTGACGAAATATCTCTAAAAAGAACTTCAGTACGTTCATGAGGGTTTCTTGCACAAGCCCCTCGACCAATCCAAACACCTGCATCACTTGAAAGAAGCTGATATTTAGGATTATTCTCAAAACTATATGCCAAGGACATCAAGGTTTGAGGTGATATTGCTCCAAAAGATACATCTTTATTTTTCTTGTCGTTATTCACAAACTTATCCATAGATGTTTTTGGAGTCTGATTTACTTGATTAACATTTTTAGTTTCTGCTGCAGCTATCGGCGATTGGTTATTCTGATTTTTCTTCATTATATGTTTCGTAATAGCCTGATTAACTTTCGGCAAAACAAAACCGACAAGACAGTTCGCCATAACTATACTTGTCAAAACCTTGCCAAATTTGTAGCCCGCAATAACTTTTTCAGCTTTTTCAGGATTAAATTTCAAGTCATTTGAAAATTTCTTAAGATAATTTTTCACAGGATTTCTGAGAGAATCCTTACCGGTATCAAAATCTGTTTCAGGAAGTTTATATATTTTTTTACCGACAAACTTATCAATAAGACTATTAAAAAAAGGAAATCCGCTAAACCAAAACGCTGCACCTATCATTTCTTCAGTCAAACGTTCTCTTGCCTCGGTAAAACCACCGCGCTTATATGCCTGATAGGTTCTGCCGCCCTCAACAAAAGCTTCCAGTAAAATAACCGGTGCAATCGAACGACTCGCCAGTCCTTTGACAAATTTTCTTCCGTAACTGAAATCTTTTAATGTTTGATTTGGTGTAACTTTTATTTCCATATAAATTTTTCCGGCTGAATACTGTATTTAATATTCGTGAAGATTAATTTTTGCCCGTATTTAGAAATTTATTAACTTTTTGTTACAGAATCGGAAATTTTTGACTTTAAGAATTGTTACGTTTTTATTTATTAATAACAAAGTTTTTTATTCAGTGTTTTTGGTATGATTATATTGAAGGTGAGTAAAATGCCAATTAATAAAATCTCTAGTGTTAATAACAACAGCCTGTCGTTTGGCAACAACAACAAATCTGAACAGAAAAAGCATTCTATGCTCAAACCTGCAGTCGTGACAGCGTCAGCTCTAGGTGTAGGAACAGCTTATGCTCTTATTGCTAAAAAACAAGGATTCTCACTAAATCCTTCCAAAATATTAAAAACTCCAGTCAAAGATTGGTCCTTATTTAAACTTTATGATAAAAAACAACCTGACAGAACTCTTATTAATCTTGAAGAAAAAGAAATTCTTGCACTTGCTGGCGGTTCTGTAACCGGCGGGCTTACGGGCGGAATTTTATTTGACGATAAGAAAAATATAAAAGCAAAAACAAGAGAAGCCGTTAATCAATTTCTTGGTAATGTTCTTATCCCTGTTGCTTTTGTCGGAGCTACCGCGCGCTTATACGACAAGTATAAGCCTAATATTTTGAGCAAAGTTCCACAATTTTCTTCTAACGGAAAATTTATGAGAGGGGTCAATAAAGCTTTAAAATGCCTGCCTTCTGCCGGAATGACGCTTGCTGCATTAGGTGCCGGAATTGTAACAGGTAACAGAGTATCGAATTTTCTTAACGAAAAAGTATTCCATAAAAAAGTTGAAAGACAGATTAAAGGTACCGACTTTGCACCACACGTTGATGATATAGGAATGGCGGTTACGCTGATGGCTGATAAATCAAAACTATCCACAGCTATAACAAACACAGTTCCGTTCTTCCTCTGCGAGCCAGGAATTCACACCGGAATGGCAAAAGAACAATAACACAACCTTTTATAAAAAAATCCCGCAGGTCTGAGTCTTCTGGATTTTTGTTATTCTTATTCTTTCTAGATTTCTGTAAACTTATCTAATCTTTCCAGCAGAGGCTGCATCTTTTTATTCAAGTTCTCTTTAAACTGTTGGGCATCTGCATGACCGCTGTTTTTATACTGAATATATTCCCTGTCCATCTGTCCTTGAACTGCCAATTTAAGGATTTCTGGCATATTTAAAGCCGTTGGATTATTGCTTGAAAGATTTTTATAATATACATCTTCGTAATCTTTCGACAATCTCAGTTTCCAGTTTGTGTTAACATTCTTTCCGCCGTAGTTGTAAACTTTATCAAGCCCGAAGAAATCCGCAAATGAAATTTGGATTTTTTCAGAATTCATAAACATTTCGGCAAATTTTGCATTCACCCTGTCAATATTACTTCTTGTAATTGTTTCGCAGAAATCATCCCGTTCCTTTCCTCTGTCAACACCGTTCCAGTGTAAGGTTCCTGCCAGATGAGCAGGCTGCCATGCAGAATAATCAGAATTCAATTCTTCCGGGCGACGCTCTTTTAAAAAGTTCAAAACAGGTATGCTATCGTGAGAACCGATTAATGCCCAGTTTCTTCTATTATCATTATTTGGTTTTGCATTCTCTAATAAAGAAATGCCCGGCAGGTTAAACTCTTTATGGAAAATCGTATCAAACCATGTACCATCATTGTTTGAAAGATCTTCCCAAACTGCATCGTGAGGATTTAATCCGTGTTTTTCAAAAACAGGTATTACAATCTTCCTCAATATTTGCGGATAATTTCCGTCACGATCAAGCCCTGAATGTGACATATTACTTGCACGATACTTATCTGTAAGATGATTATCGACCATCTGTATTGTTCTGTCGTCATAGATATACGGATCAATCAATCCAAGAGCGTGGTCAATCCTGACATTTTCACCGTCTTTCAATGCAGTATCCAATTTATCGTAAAGAAGTTTCCCTGCGACGCCAAGCGACCCGTCTTTATTAAACAGTTTATTAGGATTTAGAACAGGTATATCCCATAATTGAGGTCCATTATTCAATCCTCCGTTCGGACATCCCATCCTCATATTCGGTAAAAAGGCATCCTGATTTACCCATTCGTCGCATTCGGAAAATCCGACAAGCATATCACTTATGTATTTAAAATCGTTCTCCTTACGGAACTTTTTATGCTCCTTTATCTGTTTATCCGCAATAAACTGTTCAAAACTGTATACGTTTAAGTTTTTCTTAAATTTTGATGTCAGATATTTGTATCTTTCTATAGCTTCCGGCTTTCTCTTTTTTAAATTATTTATTAAATCTTTATCTACAGGATTATCCCACATTGTAAAATCACCTGTACCGTAGGTTTTGCTCAAAATTTTAAACAACCCTTCTTTTACAAGACGATTTTTATTAGATTTTTTGTACTCCTGATATTCTGAATTTAATTTTATTGCATTCTCATCTTTCAGCGCTAATTTTTTCTTAAAATTACCGTATGCCTCTGTAAGTGCAATATCATAATTTTCTAATGCATCGTAAAATTGAGAATACGCATAATTTTTACCATCAGATTTATATCTAATTTGCAATAACGGCAGAATATTATCAGAAGATTTAGCGTCTAAAATATTTGCGTATTTATCTTCTTTTAAAGCCTTTAAATCAATAAAAAGCTCATTTCTAGCAAACACAGACGACTTATACGGTGAAATATCACCTTTTGATAATTTCCCGTTAGGTCCAAGCTGATTATTATTAAAACCGTGAAGCATCTCAAGCTTGATTACATCATGCGATTCAGCCGAATATGGTGAACCTACGCCCATATCTGTTGCTTCAACAGGAAAACAAGACCCGTGCATTATTAAAGCAACATCCTTCACTCCAAGATAATCATACGCTTTCTGCAAAGTATCCTGTCTGTATTCCTGTTTCTCATTTTCACGCAAGCGTCTTTGAAAGACAGGCGCATGCGATACGCTTGAAATATTCATTACCTTCATACTATTCTTAAAACCCCTAAATATAAATTTTGCTAGATACTCGAGATTAATTCTATTGGATAATTACAGCCTATTTCTTCTCTTGATAATACCGTGATGTCATTAATATAATTAGACAACAATGTGAAGAATAAATGTCTGAACTCCATTGGAACAAGCAGATTTACAGACGATACATTCAACTGCTCTGCTTTTTTAATAATCTTTTCTGCCAGCTTTTCTGCGAAATCTCCATCTATTTTTATAATAAAATCTTCATCTTCCTCAAAACTCGGGACAAAAGCATCCAAGGTCTTGTCCGAAACCTCAAACACAGGAATAACTCCATCACTATTCACATAATTTTTACAAATCCTGCGTGCCATTGATAATCGCAACTTTTTCAACAATTCTGATTTCGGGCAATCCTCCGCGAAATCATTTATACGCTCAAAAAGATGCGTTATATCCTTAACAGAAACCCGTTCTCTTATCAAACTTGTTAAAATAAACCTCAAATCCGACAGAGATATAAAATCCGGAATAACATTTTCAACAAGATAAGAATTATTTTCTCCAACAACATCCACGTATCTGTCAACATCTGCATAATCCAGCAAATCATCAACATATTTAACCGCAACATACTCAAGAACCCTTGCAATATATTCAGCACCGGTAAGTCCTTTTTCCCAGAAATCCTTAGTCTGAGAACGCTCCAGCCACACAATTTTTCTTCCGCTGACAACGTCAGTATCATATATTGAATTTTTCATTTTTTTCTCAAGATGAATTTCGTCCTCAAAGAACATTGAATAATTAGGATATACAAGCGCACGGACAACTTCACTCCCTCGAACTTTTATAGAAAATTCATAAGGATTTAAACTCTCATCATCTTTAAAAAGAATTTTTGGAATTACATAACCAAGTTCATCTGTTAATTTCAAACGGGAATATACAGTTGCAGCAAGCAGGGCTTCTTCCTGAATATCTGTTTCATTATCAACATAACCAAGCAATTCTTCACTAAGATTTATCGACAATTTTTCTTCATGAAGGCGGGCATACATGACATCAGGAGAGGTAGCCTTTGCCAAATCAGATTTTAAAGAATCCAACTCTTTTAATCCCGCAGAAATTTTATCATTTAGTTTTTTTCTTCCAACTGATGCTGGAGCTTCCTTTTCTAGTTCAGCTTTTATTTTTTTAATTTTTTGATGCTGATTTTTTATTTTCAACTGAATATCAACGCAATCCTCATAGGGTGTAAGTTTTGGAGAAAGCATCTTTTCCATCTGGCTTTTAAACAAAGAAATGTTTATTATGTCACCGTTTTCATCCTCTTTTTCAGTTTTGAGTTCAGACATAAAAATGCAGTTGTACTTAAAACCGTCATCAGTTTCAACTTCATTCATACTATATAATTCCCAGCCATTCATTGACATTTCATTCAGAAGATTTTGAAGTTCCTGAACATTTTCACTGGAACAGCTTCTTATAATATACTGCATTTTATTATTCTTAAACATTTTCACTCCTTAATTCTTATTTTTTTCAATGAGAATTTTCAAAGCCTCAATAGCTACTTTAATAGCCTTGTCAGTATCGTGGACAACAGGATTTTCCAAACCAAGTTTTTCCCGCTCCTGATTTGCAACAGTCAAGAAAACCGAACCCGTTTTGACCCGCAAAAAGCTTGATACAACAAATAAAGCCGCAGACTCCATCTCAGAAGCAAGACACCCTAATCTTTTCCAGGCTTCCCACTTATTTTCAAGCTCATAACTCACAGGCATAACAGAAGAACTGTGCTGACCATAGAATGAATCTTTACACTGAACAACACCGGTAAAAGAGTTATACCCTAAGTTTTCGCAAGCTTGAACCAAAGAATTTACTATATCAATATTAGCAACTGCCGGAAATTCAATCGGCGCATACTCTTTGCTTGTACCTTCCATTCGAATAGCACCTGTAGCGATAACGATATCTCCGCCTTTAACAGCAATATCCATCCCGCCGCAAGTACCAACACGAATAAATGTATCCGCCCCAACTTTCACAAGTTCCTCCAAGGCTATAGAAGCAGACGCACCACCGATACCTGTAGAAGTTACACTGACCTTTTCTCCGTTAAGATATCCTGTGTAAGTCGTAAACTCACGTCTATCAGCAACCAGTTTAGACTCGTCAAAATATTCGGCGATAAGTTTACATCTTTTAGGATCACCGGGCAGAAGAACATATCGCCCGACATCCCCTTCTTTTAACCCAATATGATACTGTTCACCATTCTCAGAATATTTCATTTCAATTCCTTATTAGTTACCGGCTTTTAATTTTTGGATTACCAAATCTGAAATATCAACTCCGCCAACAAAGATTACACGAAAATCTACAATAGCATCCAATTTTTGTTCAACAAGAACCTGTTTTGCAGCAGCTTGAATTTTATTGAATACAAGTTCTTCTTTTTGGGATTTTAATTTTAAATAAGCTTCCTGCTTAGCATTAAATTCACGGGCTGTTACATCTTCAAAATTTTGTTTTTTCAAAGGAGTATCCAAGGCTTTATACTGTTTTTCCTTATCAACCATATACTGCTGTAATTCAAGAGCTTTTGCATCAACTTCTTTTACTGCCTGCTGTGCGACAGAATAAGATGCCTGAACTTTTTGGTAATCAATATATCCAACACCGCCGGCTAATGCCTGATTATCCATAGTTAGCAACATTCAAAAAATAACGCCATTGCTGCAAGTCCAAATTTTTTCATATATTACCTCCATTTTATTTTTAATAAATTAAGTCACCTACACCAAAAGTAAAGTATCCGTTTTTATTCCCATTTTCGCCGGGATTTGTAAGCGGAATACCGTAATCAATAGACAACGGTCCCATTCCCGGAATATACAATTTAATACCAACACCGGCA
>USHE01000083.1 GCA_900554385.1 uncultured bacterium
CCCAACACGACGCTCTTCCGATCTTACTCCATTCAAATCAACGTGAAAAACTAATCTACCATAACCATCATAACCAGAATAATAAAAAATACCATTTAACAAGCCGATAGGATAATAGTTTGCAGAACTCATACCAACATTACTACCATTAGGTTGGTGAGGATAATAAGGCGAAGGATATCTAGGATATCCCATCTGTGATGCCTCATAAGCTGCTCTTTCTGAAGGTTTAGAATTTTTCACATACGGAATTAAATATTTATCAATAAAAGCTTTTCTTGCTTCAGGTTGGTCGAAATTGTCAATATAATCCCAATTCCTCATATCTCCATAATTAGCTACAGCGAGTTTAAAAGCATTATTAATTGTGGCATAAGCTGTTTTTAACTTTGTAACAGTTTCAATCTTTTTATGTTTGCCAATAAGAGCCGGTATAGTCATAGCAGCTACAATAACTACAATACCAAGAGTAATTAATACCTCTGCAAGAGTAAAAGCTTTTTTCATAAATTCTCCTTAATTAAAATTTATTAAATTAAATTTAATTACACATAAATTTATTCTACTGTAATTTATTTTTATGTCAAGTTTAAATCGTAACTGTATAATTAAAAACATGATTACAGTAAAACTACATGAATTAATTTGGCAATATAAAGTAAAAGGGTATCAGGTTGCAGACGCCACTGATTTAAGTAAAGCTACTATATCTAAGCTTGTTAAAGGTGAAAATATTGATGTAAAACTAAGCACAATAAACAAACTTTGCAATTATTTTAAGTGCGATATATCAGACGTTATTGAATACAAACCAGATTGATGTTACAATACGACTCTGATAGGGGGTAAAAATGCAACAAATTACTGAAAATGAACATATAGATGAAATTGTACAACGCTTAAAAGATGCAGAACAGCCTAGAAGTGACTTTGTTCATCTTATGGATACATTTCAAGACCCTTATCTTGTACTGATTTCCTGCATACTAAGCCTCAGAACCAACGATAAAACAACATATCCGGCAACGCTCAGAATGCTTGAACTCGGCAAAACTCCTGAAGATTTTGCTAAGTGTGATATTAAACAATTAGAAAAAGCAATTTATCCTGTCGGTTTCTACGCTAACAAAGCCAAACAAATTATAGAACTTTCAAAAAAACTTGTTGATGAATATAACTCAAAAGTTCCTGAATCAATAGAAGAAATGACAAAATTCAACGGCGTCGGCAGAAAAACAGCCAACCTCGTTATGAGCAGAGGATTTAACAAACCCGCAATCTGCGTCGATGTCCACGTCCACAGAATATTCAACAGACTCGGCTACATAAAAACCAAAACTCCAGAGGAAACTGAATTTGCACTAAGAGAAAAACTTCCGGTAAAACACTGGATTGATATAAATACACTTCTCGTAACGCACGGACAAAATATTTGCAAACCAATTAAACCTAAATGCGAAGAATGTCCCATTAAAAATCTATGTAAAAAGTTAATTTAACAAAATTTAATAAAATAACAAAATTTAGCATATATGGTCTTTATATAAAAAACTAAAGGAGAAAATTATGGCAATCAATAAGATTCTTAAAAACATTCAAAATCACATTAACATCGCAAAATACGAAAAAAGACAAAACGAAATGAACAAATTTGTTAATATTAACAATAATATAACTAACCATACGGCTTTTAACACGCTTGATGAAGCAAAATCAACAATCGCGAATTTCGCAAAACACAACGGAGTAAGTGTTGATATTTATGACGGCAGAAAAATGGTAGAAGGTGATGAATACGCTTCTGAAGCATTAACAAACAACCTTTCTGACAAATTATTTGTAAAAGTAACAAACCTTATTAGCGGAAAATCAAAAGAAAGAATCATTTCTTCAAATACTGACGAACTATACCCTGTCCAAAAATCAAACTTAAGACTACTTCAACTAAAAAACAGCGACAAAGAATACTTAAGTCATGGTACACTCTCCACAGAAGATAATTTCTTAAGATATGTTTACAGGAATATTGATACCTTAACCCGCCAGGTTACAGGCAAAAAATAATATTAAAAACTAGATATAACACTCATAATGTGCAATAATTTCACTAAGATTGTAAAAGTTTTTGGGTTAAAGAAGATACAATCATAGTGTTAATACAATTGGATTTGCAAACAGACACAGACTCTGCAAACAATGAAGTTTTTTCAGGTTGAGCGGTCTTGGATGTACAGCGATTCCAGCAGCAAATAGGAGTTCGAGATGAGTGTAGAAAATCCTCACAAAATCGACACATCCAAATTGGACGAAATCATAAAAACCTATGAAGGTAAAAAGTCCAATTTGATTGCGATTTTACAGAAAGTTCAGGAAGTATACCGATATCTGCCTGAAGAAGCAATGATTTATATCGGGACAAAAATGGAGGGGCTTTCTCCTGCAACGGTATACGGCGTTGCAACTTTTTATGCGCAATTTTCATTAGAACCTAAGGGTAAATTTGAAATTAAAGTATGCGACGGTACTGCCTGCCACGTTAGAGGCTCAATGCCTGTTCTTAACGCAATTAAAGCAAGACTTGACTTAAAAGACGGTAAAATGACTACTGATGACGGTCTGTTCTCTTTAGAAACAGTAAGCTGCCTTGGGGCATGCGGTCTTGCACCGGTTGTTGTAATTAACGGAAAGGTCTATCCTCAAATGACTTCGGATGCAATCAAAATCGTTTTGGATACCCTTTTGAAAGAGGACAGATAATATGGAAAAAACAGGATTAAATATAGATATAAAACAAGAGCAGATAAAAGCTCAGGAAGAAATAAAAAAACAAGGACTTCGTGTTCTTGTCTGCGCAGGAACAGGATGCGTAGCAAACGGCTCATTAAAAGTTATCGAAAAATTTAAAGAACTCGGAGCTGATGTTTCACCGCTCACAGACTACGATAAAATGACAATAGTTCCAACAGGCTGCCACGGTTTTTGTGAACAGGGCGTGCTTGTGCTTATACCAGATAAACATGTTGTTTATGTAAAAGTAAAGCTGGAAGATGTTGAAGAAATTTATGAAAGTCATATAAAAAATGACAAACCTGTGGAAAGACTTCTTTACACAGACCCTAAAACCCACGAACACGTACATAAATCAGAAGATATTAATTTTTACGCAAAACAAACAAGAACAGCACTTGCAAATTGCGGACATATTAATGCTGAATGCCTTGATGAAGCAATTGCAGTAAGGGGTTATGAAGCATTAGCGAATGTTCTTGAAAAAAACGACCCTGATGCTGTAATTGACGAAATAGAAAAATCAGGACTTCGCGGCAGAGGGGGCGGAGGTTTTCCAACCGGTAGAAAATGGAGATTTACGGCAGCAAACAAAGGCGGAAAATCTTATGTAGTATGTAACGGCGATGAGGGTGACCCGGGTGCATTTATGGATAGAAGCATTATGGAAGGTGACCCGCACAAACTATTGGAAGGCATGGCAATAGCAGCTTTTGCAATCGGTGCTGACGAAGGATATATATACGTTCGTGCAGAATACCCGCTTGCAATTAAACGCCTCAGAAAAGCGATAAAAGACGCAGAAGAAAGACACTTCTTGGGTCAAAATATTATGGGCAGCGACTTTTCTTTTACACTACACATTAAAGAAGGAGCCGGAGCATTTGTTTGCGGAGAAGAAACAGCTCTTATTGCGTCAATTGAAGGTGAACGCGGTATGCCAAGACCAAAACCGCCATTCCCTGCCAATAAAGGGTTATTTGGACGTCCAACCCTGATTAATAACGTAGAAACCCTCGCAAATGTCCCTGTCATTATGCTTAAAGGTGCTGATTGGTTCTCATCTTTTGGTACAGAAACTTCAAAAGGTACAAAAACTTTTGCACTTACAGGAGAAGTTAATAACACAGGCTTAATTGAAGTTCCAATGGGTACAACGCTTCGTGAAATCGTATTCGACATCGGCGGCGGAATTAGAGGCGGAAAAAAATTCAAAGCCGTTCAAATCGGAGGACCGTCTGGCGGGTGCTTAACCGAAGAACATTTAGACCTCCCTATGGACTACGACAGTCTGATAAAAGCAGGCGCAATGGTCGGCTCAGGCGGACTTGTTGTAATGGCAGAAGATACCTGTATCGTAGAAGTTGCAAGGTTCTTTATGAACTTTACCCAGCACGAAAGCTGCGGAAAATGTGTTCCGTGCCGCGAAGGTACAAAAAATATGCTAAAAATCTTAGAAAAGATTGTAGCAGGCAAGGGTGAAATGAAAGATCTTGATTTATTGGAAGAACTTGCATTGTCTGTAAAAGAAGGCTCGCTCTGCGGTCTTGGAAAAACTGCACCTAATCCTGTACTTTCAACTTTAAAATACTTCAGAGATGAATATATTGCACACATAAAAGATTAAAAATGCCCTGCCGGAGTTTGTACTGCAATGAAGAAAATCGTTATTCAGCCGGAACTCTGTAAAGGTTGTACTAAATGTGCAAGAACTTGTCCTGTAGGAGCTATTGAAGGAACGGTTAAACAGCCTCACCACATTAATCAGGAAAAATGTATTAAATGCGAAGCCTGCTTAACGAACTGTCCTTTCAAGGCTATAGTTTTGGAATAGAAAACTGTCCTCCCCTTGAGGGAGGAGCGAAATCTATTGATTTCGGGTCTTTAAATCTATTATATTCATTAAGAAAGACACCCTCTCCATTAAAGTGCGAGAGATGTTGAAGAAATAAAAGGAATTCAAATTATGACAGATAAAAAAACATTATTCATAGACGGTAAAGAAGTTGAATTTACAGATGAACCAAACCTGCTGGAAGTAATCAGAAAAGCTGGTATGAATGTTCCAACTTTCTGTTATCGTCCTGACTTAACGCAATTCGGTGCATGCAGAATGTGCGTTGTTGAAGTTGAAGGCAGAGGAATTCAATCTTCCTGCACAATGCCGCCGGAAAACGGATTAAAAATCCACCTTAACACAGAAAAAACAAGAAGAATAAGAAAAACAGTTCTAGAACTTCTTCTGGCAAACCATGACAAAGAATGTTTAACCTGTGAAAAATCAGGCAACTGCGACCTGCAAAGATATGCAGAAGAATACGGAATAAGAAAAATCAGATACGCTGAAAAATCTGCAGAAGAATACCTTCCGATAGATGACAGTTCACCGTCCATCGTTAGAGATCCAAACAAATGTATCCTATGCGGAGCCTGCGTAAGAGCCTGCGCCGAATTTCAAGGTCATGCTGTACTTGGATTTGCAAACAGAGGTTCAAAAACAGTTGTTCAGCCTATGAACGGCAGACCATTAGGTGAAGTTGACTGCGTAAACTGTGGTCAATGTGCAGCGGTATGTCCAACAGGTGCGTTAACTATAAAGTCAGATATCGAAAGAGTTTGGGGCGAAATCACAAACAAAGAAAAAACTGTTGTAGTTCAAATGGCTCCGGCAACCAGAGTTGCCCTTGGCGAAATGTTTGGACTTAAACCAGGGTTAAATACAATAGGATTAATGAATGCCGCATTAAGAAAAATCGGCTTTGACAAGGTTTACGATACAAACTTCTCGGCAGACTTAACAATATTGGAAGAAGCCACCGAATTTTTAGGAAGACTAAAATCAGGGCAAAACTTGCCATTATTTACATCCTGCTGTCCGGCATGGGTAAAATACCTTGAAGATCAGCATCCGGATATGCTGCACCATTTATCTACCTGCAAATCTCCAATGTCAATGTTATCACCGGTGTTAGTTGATTTAGTTCCAACACAGCTTGGTATTGAACGTGAAAACCTTGTAGTTGTAGCGATAATGCCTTGCACGGCTAAAAAGTACGAATGCAAACGTCCGGAACTCGCACGAAACGGCAGACCTGATACAGATTATGTATTAACAACACAGGAATTGGGCAGAATGATTAAAGAAGCAGGTATTAACTTCAATACATTGGAACCAGAAAATCACGATTATCCGTTTGGAGAATATTCAGGTGCGGCAACTATATTCGGCGCATCAGGCGGGGTTGCGGAGGCTGCAGTAAGAACAGCTTATGAATTTGTAACCGGAGAAGAACTAAATGATGTTGATTTTAAACCTTTACGAGGAACTTCCAACCGCTCAAGAGATGTAGAACTTGATATAAAAGGTACAAAACTTGTCGTACGTGTAGTTTCAACATTAAAAGAAGCAGAAAAATCACTCCAAGAAATCAAAGCCGGTACAGCACCTATCCAAATGCTTGAAGTTATGGCATGTCCTGGCGGATGTATTAACGGCGGCGGACAACCAAGAAGCTGCGACGACAGCAAAATAAAAGGTGAACGTGCTGAAGGTTTATACAAAGAAGACAGTGAGCTTCCTTTAAGAAAATCTCATAAAAATCCATCAATTCAAAAGCTTTATCAGGAATATCTTGAACAACCTAATTCACATAAAGCACACGAAATTCTGCACACAATTTATTCTGATAAATTCGCAGGTTCATACAAAGACATTTAAACAAGTAAAAAACTCCCGATTAAATCGGGAGTTTTTTATATATAAAGATGCGTTTTTCAACGCATCTTTTTTAATTATTCAAATTTAGTTTACTTAACAACTTTGATAATTTCTGCAGTAATTTCATCTCCGCCGTAAAGAACTACACCTTTAGCCAAAACGATTTTGTAATTTTTAGCTTTTGCTTGAGTTTCAATTGTCTTAGAAATGTTGTTGTCAATTGCACTCAATTTAGCAGTGTATTCTTTTTCCAACTTATCTCTTTTTGCCATAAGTTCTTTAGAATACTTATCTTCCAGAGCTTTTTTCTTCTTCTCATCAGAAACTGCAGCTACATTTTTTCTTGCATTTTCAACATATTTGACAATTTCAGTAGCTTTAGTCTGTTGTTCTTTTTTCAAAGCTTTAACCTGAGCTGACGATGCAACAACTTTAGAAACATCAACCACCGCAACTTTATAGCTTGGCGGAACATCTGACATTGCAAAATTATTAACAGACATTCCAAGAACAAATGCTGCAAGTCCAAGTGCTGTCATTCCGAATTTTTTCATTTTATCCTCCTTTATAACTCTCCGATACTATGTGCCGTACATTGATAAAATGATATTTAACTAAAAGCATCATTTAAAAATGTGAACTTTTGATAAGCACCTTTACAACACGGTAGTAATCCTATATAATAATAACAGGTCAATTACCAAATTTACCAGTTTATAAACTTTTGTAAATATATTGCAATAAAAATTAAGATTTTGTTTTTATTTTAATATCTAAGTATAACAATAGAGATAAACTGAATATACAGTACAAACAAAAGGTGTATGATGGAAAAGAATCAAATGAAATTGAATTTATCAAAGGCATTATTAGGATTATGTTCCTGTTTTGCCCTTGCTATTCCTGCATCTGTTACCCCAGTATTTGCTGCACCGGATATGCCGATTTTAAATCAAATCCAAATGGAAAGTGGAACAAATTACAGACACAATACAGATTCTTTGGAATTAAAACGTGAACAAGAATACATTAAAGAAGATTACAACAGGTATGAACGTCGCAAAAACGCAGTTCAAAATCCGAGCAAAGAAAATCAGGTTATCAAAAATTATGACCCGAACGGATCTTTAATGCAAGCTCAGGTTGAAGACATAGATACGAAGGGCGTGTATGTAAACTCAGTAGAAGTTTCTCCTTCTGAAATCCTGACTAAAGAAGAAATTGACAATATTATCCGACCTATTATCGGGAAAAATGTTTTTATTGGTGATATCACAAGCGTGGTTAACCAGATTAACCAGTTGTATGCCTCAAAAGGTTTTGTAACAGCAAAAGCATTTTTACCGGAACAAACAGTTACTAACGGAAATATTTATATTGAACTCGTAGAAAGTCGAGTCGGAAATATTACAGTTCAACAAAATAAATATACAAGAGATAAATACATTACAGACAGATTACCGCAGAAAAAAGGCGATTTGTTTGATATCGTTGAGCTTGAAAAAGATATCCTTGATTTCAACAGATATAACGAAGGCGTAAATCTTTCAGCAAACCTAAAAGCCGGTGAAGCTGACGGCACAACAGATATTGAAATTACGGCTCACGAAAGCTTCCCTTTCCATGTTGTTGGTGTAATGGATAACGCAGGTCGTTACACTACCGGTCATCTTAGAGGCGGTGCTATGATTTATGCGGACAGCCTTTTCCATAACCGAGATAAGTTATCCATCGGTTCTTATTTCAGCGGAGGTTCTGTTAGCCCGTTTGTAGATTACAATTTTCCTGTTATCAGAAATGTCGGACGCCTCGGTTTTATGT
>USHE01000084.1 GCA_900554385.1 uncultured bacterium
TTTAGACCCTGAAACAAGTTCAGGGTGACCAACATCTGCAAACCCTTGGTCTGTGAGGAAACTAAGTCGCCCCCCCCCCCGTAAAACCGTTGATATCACTGCGTTTCATGCCTGTTCCTCCTCTTTCTAATTCCACGCTTGTTCCTTTTTATTTTAAACTATTTTTTAGAAAATTTCAAGATTAAAATTCTTGCGCTATTTTGAAAAATGATTTATAATTTACTTATGAAAAGAAATTGTGTAAAAATACAAGGCTTTAACGTAGATACGTTTTCTTTTGAAGAAGCTTTAAATTATATAGACAAAGGACAAATCGTTACAATAAACCCTGAAATGATACAAACAGCCTCTAACAATCAGGAATTCGCTAATATAATAAATAATGCAGAACTTGTTATTCCTGACGGAATAGGCGTTGAAATAGGATTAAAAATTCTGGGCAACAATGTAAGACGAATTGCGGGAATTGAATTTGGCAGAAAGTTAATAGATAAATTTGCCGGATACCCAACTGCTTTTATCGGCGCTAAACCTGACATTGTGCAAAAAGCTGTTGAAAAATTAAAAACAGAAGTTCCTGATTTAAACCCTGTATATGTGCATGACGGCTACTTTAAAGACGATACTGTCATTCTAAATGAGTTGAAGGATTGCAATCCTAAGCTTGCTCTAGTTGCACTCGGATCTCCTAAACAGGAAATGTTTATATCAAAAGCAAAACTGCTCCTGCCTGAAACTGTATTTATCGGGCTTGGCGGAAGTTTTGACGTATGGTCAGGTGAAGTTAAAAGAGCTCCTGAAATATATCAAAAAATGGGGCTGGAATGGCTTTATAGAACAGTTAAAGAACCTCAAAGATTTAAACGAATTTTTCCAACATTACCGATGTTTGTCTTAAAAGTATTTAAAGAAAGAATTACGGGAGCATAATTTATGTTAAACAATGATGAAATAAAACAAATTGAAGAACTATGCAAAGAAAACCGCAGAAATATTATAAAAATGGTTCACAATGCAAAATCCGGACATATTGGCGGCGCACTTTCCGCTACTGAAATAATGACTGTTTTGTTTCACAAATGCATGTCTATTGCTCCAAAGTGGAAAAAAGATAAAAATTATGAAAAACGTGACCGCTTTGTCCTCTCAAAAGGGCATGCTTCTGCAATTTATTATTCGGTATTAGCTCAATTAGGATATTTCCCTAAAAAAGAGTTAATGACATTCCGTCTTTTTGGCAGTATTTTACAAGGACATCCTGCTCCTTTCTGTCCAGGTGTTGAAGCGGCTACTGGTTCACTTGGACAAGGACTTTCCATTGCATGCGGAATTGCGATGGCTCTAAAACTTGATAAAAACCCTGCGCATGTTTTTGTACTTTTGGGTGACGGAGAATTACAGGAAGGCAGTGTTTGGGAAGGGTTTATGAATGCACCTGCACGTAAACTTAACAATCTTACTGCAATTATAGACAGAAACAGACTCCAAATTGACGGATGTACTGAAAACATAAAAGCCCTCGATCCTCTTAACGAAAAATTGAAAGCTTTTAATTGGAATGTTATTGAAATTGATGGTCACGACATTAATGCCGTATATAACGCTATTGAATCGGCAAAAGCGTCCGACAAACCATCAGTAATTCTTGCAAACACAATAAAAGGTAAAGGTATAAGCTTTATGGAAAATAACGCAGGCTGGCACGGCAAGGCGACCAATGACGAAGAATTTGAAAAAGCAATGAAAGAGTTGGCATAATGATTTTTGATAAAATTGAAAACTTAAGACATTACGATATTGTTTCTGATAAAATTATTGAATTTTTATTCAATTTAAACGAGAATACCCCTACCGGAAGATATGAAATTGATGAAAACAGTTACGCAAATATAGAGGAATACAATACAAAACCCATTGAAAATTGTCGTTTTGAAGCCCACAAAAAATATATTGACATCCAATTGCTTTTAAAAGGAGAAGAAAGATTAGATGTCACATCTGTTGACGGTTAAACCCCTACAGAAGATTATAATTCCGAAAAAGATATTGTATTCTTTAACAAAATCAACGAAACTGCAAGCGTTAAACTTTCAAAAGATTACTTTGCGCTCCTGCTCACACACGATGCCCACAGACCCCAGATGAATGCAGGCAGTACATCTAAAACGGTAAAAAAAGTTGTAGTCAAAATTCTAGCCGTTTAAAAATTTATCCCTGTATTTTGAAACATCTGGCGTTTTTATCATATCAATACCAGGACCAACGTATTTGTGCATAATTACGTTTTCCACAAACGTATCAATAGGTTTTATCAGCAAGCCAAGAGCAACAAAGCCTCCGATAGTTTTTGCCATTTTAGTTTTAAAAATCTTGCTTTCTTCAAACTGTTTTAAAATATCTTTAGCAGCATGATTCAAATAATCACTTGAATATTTTTTATCAACCTTATTAGCTTCTCTGAGTAGTTCAAATTTCTTAAACATTTTGTCACTCATAGCTTTAGGTTTTTTGCCTTCTAAAAGATCAGTACGCATCTCAAACATATTGTCAATACGCTTATTCATAAAATCATGAATTTTTTGGCGTCTGTCTTTTCCCATAGCTTCCGGGTGTCTATGTCCAAAAATCAAGTTAGCCACGAGTTTCAACGGATTTTTATAGTCATGTTTTCTCATTGTTTCATCAATCATATTATCGAGAGCAAGAGTGTATTTTTCTTTATAAAGATCAATATTTCCCTGATAATCTCTAAGTTTTCTCTGTGACATATAATTTAAATGATCTTTAACAACTTCTTCTTTTGTCTGCAAAGAAAGACCTTCTTTAGAATTACGCGCCAAAATAGAAGCTGTTTTTTGTCCTAAATGAACAGTAGCGATAGGGAAAATTACACTTGCAAAAGCCTGAAACATCGCCTGTTTTAGACCTCTTTTAGTACTTGGATCATAATTTTCTTTATTATTTCTGTATTTGTCGTAAATATCAGCCCCAAAATACATCAAAGCCGGCACCCACATAGCCATACCGGCCTTTGGTGCGATATCCGCAATTGCAGCCCCGATGTCATTTGTAAAAGCCATGCCTCTAATAGGCCATTGCATTAGTGGATCTGAATATTTTTTCTTTGGCTTATTTTCGTGAGATTTTTCGAACTCAGGTGAAGCTGAATTATTTTTCTTCACAGAAGCTTGGGCAAACGCATTTGTATCCATAACACTTATCGGGGTAATTTTTGTCAAAACTATTCTCCTACAACATACTACATCTTAACTGTCCGCTGTCATGCGACATGGGACGCATATACTATTATAAAACAAGTAAAGAAAAATTTTGCTATTTTTTTAGTAAATTATTGTAAATTTTATGCTATCATTGGAGTATGATAGACACTATTATATTTGACTTAGACGGGACTTTACTAAACACATTGGAAGATTTACAAGACAGTACAAATTTTGCACTGAAAGAATTTGGCTATCAGGAAAGAAATATTGAAGAAATCCGCTTATTTGTCGGAAATGGAGTTGCAAAACTTATAGAAAGAGCAATTCCTCAAGGATTAGATAACCCTAATTTAGAAAAGTGTCTTGCTATATTCAAAAAGCACTATGCAGAAAATATGTACAACAAAACTGCACCATACGCAGGAATAATAGAAATGCTCACTAAGCTTAAGCTAAATGGGTATAAAACTGCGGTAGTTTCCAATAAATTTGATGCCGCCGTAAAAGAACTTTGTAAAAAATATTTTGGAGATTTAATTAAGATTGCAATCGGAGAATCAGAAAATGTAAGAAAAAAGCCTGCCCCTGACAGCGTCATAAGAGCTATGCAAGAATTAAAATCACCAAAAGAGAATTGTATTTATTGCGGGGATTCAGATGTTGACGTAAAGACAGCAGAAAATACCGGAATTGAATGTATCGGAGTCACTTGGGGATTTAGAGATTACGAAAATCTTAATACCGCAGGGGCTAAGTATATTATAAATACTCCGGCAGATATTCTTAAGTTAATCTAGTGACGGATGCTCACACCGCTCATCTTTATAAAATTAATGCTTGAATTTAAAAAATGTTAGGATTAGAATCAATATTGTATTATTGGAATATGCAAGGACTCCGCTTTTTGGATTAAGTATCAAAAAAGAAGGAGGGTGGGAGCGCACACAACTTGTAATTTCCAAAATAAAATTTTATTTCTACATATCGGAATGTAGCGCAGCTTGGTAGCGCACCGTGTTCGGGTCGCGGGGGTCGCAGGTTCAAATCCTGTCATTCCGATTTTTTATTGCAAAAAATCGTTTTCCAGGTTGAACCTACGGTTTACCCGCAGGGCATCCTGAGCTGTAAGGCTCATTCTTCGCCAACAGCTCAAGCCAAATCCTGTCATTCCGATTTCTATTATAAATGTTCTTCTATATATCTTTTTAAACAATCAATTTTATCAAGACTGTTACTTTCAAAATAAATTCTTAATAACGGCTCTGTTCCGCTAGGTCGAACAAGTATCCAGCTTGAAGCATCGTCAAGATAAAGTTTTACACCGTCTTTTGTATCAAGTTTAGCAACCTTGTATTCAAATACATTTCTTAGATTTTTTGCTTTTTCTAAAACAGGTTTTACTTCATCTTGCGAATTTAATTTTAAATCAATTCTGTCATTATAAAAATACTGCCCTGCAAGAGAATACAACATTTCTTGGAGTTCGCAAAGCGTTTTATCATAATATGCCATAGCTTCAAGAATTAAAAGGTTTGCAAGAAGCCCGTCTTTTTCAGGAATATGTCCTTGTATACTCAAACCGCCGCTTTCTTCTCCTGCAATTATCGGATTATATTTTCTCATAGCTTCTCCAACATGTTTAAATCCGACCGGTGTTTCAATAACGTCAACCCCGCATTTTTCAGCAATAATATCTAGCAAAAGACTTGCTCCAACAGTTTTTACAAGATTACCGCAATACCCCTTGTTTTCTTTTAAATGCATCAGCAATATTGCAATAATTTCATTAGGCGATACATATTCACCTTTCTCGTTTATAACGCCAAACCTGTCACCATCACCATCATTTGCCATTCCGATAGCACATTCTGATTTTTTTATAAGTTCAATCAATTCCGTAAGGTATTTTGGTTTAGGTTCGGGCATACCACCGCCGAAGTTTACATCATGCTCCATGTGCAATGATTTGTACGGAATTTTTACATAATCATTCAGCAATTGTGAAAAATATTCTATAGACGCTGAATACAAACCGTCAAATACAACCTGTTCCTTAGATTTCAGTATAAATTCTCTAATCTTATCAAAATCAATAATATTTTTTAGATGCTCGTAATAAAATTTTCTAAAATCAGTCTTTATAATTTTCCCCTGAGCAAATTTATCAACAGAAATTCCAATATATGATACAATTTTATCCGTTATATCACTAGTTGCAGGACCAGCATAGTCAGGAATAAATTTAATCCCCAGATATTCAGGCGGATTATGAGAAGCCGTAAACATCAATGCACACGCATTTAGCTCTCTTGCATTGAACGCCAGAATTGGAGTAGGAATAACATTTTCACTATACAAAACTTCAAAACCTAAACTTGAGAGAATTTCAGCACTCTGCGCCGAAAACGTATCTGCCATTTTTCTGGGATCATACCCGATAATAATCTTCTTTCCTGCTCCAAAAGTTACATAAACGTACTTACCGATAGCGTTTGTCACGAGAGAAACATTTTCCGCATTAAAATCTTTTCCTACAACAGCTCTCCAACCGTCTGTACCAAATTTTATCTTAGTCATTACACACATCCCTTCCTTTTTTAAGAATAGTAAAAAAACACTTACAAGTAAAGACAAAAACTTGCCTTTATTTCTAAAAAATTATATTATAAGTGCATTGTATTTTAAGAGGTGATTGATGATAAAAAAGTTATTTACTTTACTATTGGCTTGTGGATTTTTTATGATAAATTCAGGAGTCCTTGCGGCTGAACAACTGCCAAAAATTGGACTGTCCGCTAAAAATTTAACGAGTATACAAACTCAAGAAAGTGAAAAAGCAAAGAAAAAAAAGAAATACCGCTACAAAACTGTTTTAAAATATTACACTCCTTATGAAATCGAAATTACGAATAAAAATACAGTTCCGGTATTACTAAATGCAGAAACAGATATAGATTTTATCAGAGAAGATAAAGGAGTTCTCAAGGCACAATCTCGCAGAGAAATCTATAAGAGAACAAGAAAACGTGATATGGGAAGATATTACGGATTTGCACTCCCCGGTGCAGCTATTGCAGGCGGAATTACAGGAATTACACTATTTATAGGTGCGCCGCTTGGAGCGATGATTGCTGTTGGAACCTATGAGCCAACAAATAAGGCAGTAAGGGCAAATGTAGATATTTCGCAGGAAATGTATAGCACAGGCGATTTACCAATAAGGTTTGAACCAGGTAAAACGTACCCTGTGCGTTTCTATTTACCAAAAAATGAAAACATTACAGCCATAAGAATTAATAATCTTACACTTGACAAAAACACAAAAACCTACGAATTAGTTATAAATATTCCTCAATCACAAGGAGGGAACTTATGAAAAAACTTTTAAACACAATTTTAATCGGACTTATAGGAATTATCTGTTCCGGCTGCAACCAGTATTTTATCTCAGACGCAGGCACTCCGGATAATAACATTTATTACGGCGCATATAACAGACGTGATTTCACCTGGGCTGATGTGGTTATGTATCAAAAAGGCAGTAACAAATATTGTGAAGGCGTAATTCATTTAAACGCACCTACAAGAAGTATTACAATGAAAAATGATTCGGCTGACGCCATTATGAAAATGGCATGTTCAGATGGCACATTAATGAATATCAATTGGCAATTAAAGAAACGAGCTTTTGCGGATGGCTTTGGCTCCGGTGTAGACCAGTATAACAAAACATATAATTTTAAAACAGTGCCAAAATCAGAATTTTTAGAAGTCGCAGATAACCCGCAGGTACAAATTCCTGATAAAGATTTGCTATTAAAATACTAAAATAAAAAAGACCCTTTGTAAGGGTCTTTTTTATGAATAAAGTAATATACTTTTGAAATGAACTTCCCTTACGACATTCAAAATTTTATTTATAAAACATCTGTAAGCTTCTCTATCAGCTTCTCCTGAAAGAATTATATCAGCATTCTCTACAGTTGGATGTATATAAATTTTTGCCTTATCAGAAGCATTCTTGTAAACTTCATCGCCAGAAGCTCCAAGGTTTCTTTCTTCAGCACGTCTGTAAAATCTTTCTTTCTGAACATCTGCAGAAACATCAACATAAATTTTAAAATCAAAAGCATCCACGACTTTTTCGGTTAATGTAAACAAACCTTCAGAAATAATTATCTTGGACGGCACTGCAAGAGTAACATTATCCGTTCTGATAGCAGTTCCTGACATATCATATTTTGGCAAATAAACATTCTTACCGTTAAGAAGTTCCTTGATATGTTCTTTCATCAAAGAAAGCTCCAGAGCTTCAGGAACATCGAGATCATAATGCTTAGCAAACTCTGCAAAACTTCCTGCAGCCTTAACCATATCCGACCTGTCATAATAATAGTCATCGGTATTAATTCTGGTGATAAGATTTTTTATGCAATATTCCTGCGCAAAAGCCTCAAGCGTATTTATTATATCAAAAGCTATTGTAGACTTTCCGCTGGCGGTTTCTCCCGCAATCCCAATTGAGCAGGAGCGGGTCTTAAATCCTGACAAAAACAGAGCCATTCTGTGAATTACTCTATTTGAAACCTTACAAAAAATCGAGTTTGGAGTTTCCATTTCCTCTTTAAATATAGCGGTTAATCTTTTTTCAATATATTGAATAAGATTATTTTCGTCATTTCCCAAACATTTGAAAGACGTTCTTTGTCTTGTTGAAAAGGTGTTGGTTATTGTATTTTGCAATGTATAAATCCTTATTTATTGCTTAACTGAATTCCAGCTTTACTTCAATAAACCACAAACAAAGATAAAATTGTCAAAAAATTTACAAAATTTATAAAATTCTTTACACCTTGTAAAGGTAAGGTATACCATATTTACACTAAATTTCTTATAAATCGTCACCCTGAACTTGTTTCAGGGTCTTAAAATAACAGATGCTGAAACAAGTTCAGCATGACTGTTTTGACTGCATCTGGTGTAAACTTGTTATACCTTACACTTGTAAAATACGCAAAAATTATTATTAAGGATTTATAATAAACAAGTCA
>USHE01000085.1 GCA_900554385.1 uncultured bacterium
GGTTTATACATAAAAGGCTTATCTATTCCTGCTTCTTTAAATAATTCAACCCACTGTCTTGAACTTCCGTCCAGTGCAGGGACTTCGGTTTCATCCATACAAATGTCAAGTGAATCTATTCCGCAAAACGCCAGTGCTGCCGTAAGATGTTCTGTAAGCATTGCTTGAGCTTTTTTGTTGCCCAAAACTACGCAATGCTCTGTAGATACAACATTATCAACATTTGCTTCAAATGCGTCCTGACCTTTTACGAAATATCTGATTTTGCCGGTATTTGAAGGGAAGAACTTAACCGTACACGGTTTGTTTTTCATTAAACCGTTACCTGTTATTTCGGTTTCTTTTTTTAATGTAACCATTGTGTTAGTCTTCCTTATGAGCTTCTTCAAATGCGTTTAGCATAGGTTCATATTTTCTGAATTTTGCAAAAATTTCCTGTGCATCTTTCATTGTTTTCAGTTGTTTAATGAATTCTTTTCTTGGAACTGCCGGAATACCTACCACAATTGATTTTTCAGGGAATGATTTTGTAACACCTGCTTTTGCTGTGATAATAGTGTCAGAACCAATATTGATGTGGGCAGCAAGACCCGCTTGTCCTGCAATTACTACTCTGTCACCAATTACGCAGCTTCCTGCAATACCTACCTGTGATACTATCAAGCATCCTTTTCCGATTTTACAGTTGTGACCAATCATTACAAGGTCATCAATTTTTGTATTATCTCCGATTGTGGTATTTTCGATTGTTCCACGGTCAATTGCTGTATTTGCACCGATTTCAACATTATTTCCGATTACTACTGCTCCGATAGAAGGGATTTTGAAGATTACCTGTTTAATATTTTCTTCTTTTATTGCACCTTCTTTTCTGGCTTGTTCAATGTTATCAGGATTTTCTGTAACGAAACTGAAACCGTCTGCACCAAGTGAAACTCCATGATGAAGGATTACATCATCACCGATTTGAACTCTGTCACCAATATTGACGCCTGCGTGGAAGAAACAGTTTTTACCGATTTTTACACCACCGCCGATGTATGAATTTGCAAGGATTTTAGTGTTATCACCGATTACTGCATTGCGTGAAATTACAACATTAGGTCCGATTTGAACATTTTCGCCCAGCTTTGCTGTTTCGTGAACTGTTGCGCTCGGGTGAATTCCTGTGTTTACTTCCGGTGCTACATAGAAAAGATTTAATAATTTCATCATTGCAAGACGTGGTCTTTCAACTTCAATTGTTGTGAAGCCTTCAATTTGTACGCCTAATGGAACAAGTGCTGCTTTAGCCTGCGATTTCGCAAGGTTAGCAATTTCATCTTCTCCCAATGCTAATGCAAGGGTGTTTTCATCAGCTAAAAGCGGAGGTGCAATCTGTGATATTTTTACATCACCTGCTTTTGTAAGCATACCGCCAACGATTTGTGAAATTTCTTCTACTGTAAAACTTTTCATATACTGCTCCTTATTTAATTATTTCTCATTTTATTAATTGTGTTTGTTGTAGATTTCCCTTCTACAAAAGTTATAAATTCAACCCTAGTTCCGTTTTTTATCATAATATCTGCTTCCGGAAGGGTTTCCATTGTGTAATCCGCACCTTTAGTGTATACATCAGGTTTGATTTCATCAAGAAGATTTCGCGGGCTGTCTTCATCAAACAATACCACGTAATCTACGCATCTTAATGCACTTAAAATTTCCGCACGGTCATTTTCGTGATTAATTGGACGAGATGGTCCTTTGATTGATCGGACAGATTTGTCAGAGTTGAGGAGTACTATACTGAAATCCGCAAATGATTTAGTTTTTTCTAAATATCTTACATGTCCAACGTGAAGAATATCAAAACATCCGTTTGTGCAAACTACGGTTTTCCCATCTGCGTGGATTTTGTTGACTAAATTTTTTATATCAGCTCTTTCAATTAACATATCCTTAACCCTCAAGCCGTTCCGAAGTTCCATAATTCGGCGGAAAGTATAAGCATATTTTAGCAAAAACAATTTCGAAAATCAAATAAAAAAAGCCTGTTTTATTATATTTTTAAGTGGGGCGATAGTTAATTCGAGGCAGTATTAGATGATTTTGTCTAATTTGCTGCCAAGTATATCGCCAAGCTTAATATATTTTACCGGTTCTTTGCTTTCGACAGATTTGTAATATTTTTCCATATTCTCTTTGGTAATATCGTTTCTTATATCATCAAATCTTGTCGGGATATTTTTTGATAAATGTTCTACATTTTTAAAAGCAATTTCTAAACTCATATAATTTCCTTTTTTATATTAGAAATTCTATGAATTTAAAAATTGCTAAAAGTAGGGGTAAATGTATATATTTGTTAAGCTATTTGAAATGTTTGTTCAAGCATTTCTATTGTAGTTCTTGGCATTTCGAAATCTTCAGGATTTACTTTAACTCCATTAAGTTCTGCTGTTTCATTTTTAATGTCTTTTTTTTCAATAACAGAAACTTTTGATTTTTTTTCTTTCATAGTACTTTTCCTTTTTATAGTCTGGTAGTGGGGGTAAACTTTCCCGAGCGGGAAGCCGTTCTTATCCTTTATTAAATGTATCAAATTTTGTATTTAATATTGTTTGTATTTCTTGTTTTGCTCGATAGAATGGGGTTCCGGGATGGAGCATGTTAATAAGTTTTTGTTCCTTTTCTTCTATGAGCGGCATCTCATGCGGGAGTCCGCTTTTATCCATTTTATTAATTTTTTGGACACCACTTTTGACAGTTTTTATACTGTCTATTGGGGAAATTTTTATCATTGTGTTCTCCTCAATCCGGATATACTTTGTATATGTATTATACATTAAACTTGCCATTTGGCTACTACCCAAATGGCTATAATTTACGTTTGTTAATATAATTCCATTTCAATAACTTTTTTACAAAGTCTGACGGTATTTAAAGCCGCACCAATACGGATGTTGTCAGCAACACACCATAGAGAAATTCCGTTATCAAACGCAAGATTTCTTCTTATTCTGCCGACAAATACAGGGTCTACACCTGAGGCATCACGTGTTGTCGGGTATTCAAAATTTTCAGGGTTGTCTATTACTTTAATTCCGAAGGTATTATTCATGATTTCACGAACTTCTTCAGGTGAAATTTCTTCTTCAAACTCAATATCAACAGCTTCGGAATGTCCGTTATAAACAGGAACACGTGCTGCAGTACAGGATATTGGTAAATCTTCCGGAAGATGAAGAATTTTCTTTGTTTCGTTTACAACTTTCATTTCTTCTTTTGTGTAACCGTTTTCACAGAAGACATCAATTTGCGGAATTACGTTAAATGAGATTGGTTTTTTGAAACATTTGTTTTCAAAATCTTTGCCTTCAAGAGTTGCTTTGGTATTTTCTGTGAGTTCATTAATTGCTGCCAGTCCTGCTCCGGAAACTGCCTGATAGGTTGAAACAATTAATCTCTTTATTTTTGCTTTTTCGTGAAGCGGTTTCAAAACGAGCATCAATTGTGAAGTAGAGCAGTTAGGGTTTGCAATAATACCTTTATGCTTTCTTAAGTCTTCATCGTTAACATAAGCAATTACAAGCGGAACATCCTTATCCATTCTAAATGCGCTGGAGTTATCTATTAAAACGCCGCCTCTTTTAACAATTTCGGGCGCAAATTTTTGGGATGTAGAACCTCCTGCAGAGGCAAGAACAATGTTTATTCCATCAAAACTTTCAGGGGTAGCTTCTTCTACGGTGTAGGTTTTGCCTTGAAACTCAATTTTGCTTCCTGCGCTTTTTGCACTTGAAAGGAATTTGATTTCGTTAAAATCAATTTTTAATTCGTCAACGATTTTTGTAATTTCTCTCCCTACAACACCTGTAGCACCCAAGATTGCTATATTTGGTTTTCTCATTGTTCTCTCCTCAATAATATAATGTTCTTATATTATAACAACAAAAAAATTTTAATAGTCATCAATGTAAAGAAATTTAACTACCACATATTTTCTTTGTCAATTTCCCAGCCGTTACGGATGCTTTGCTCCAGGCAGCATATTCCTTTACCTTGAGGAGAGCAATCTTGTTTTATTTGAGTGTCATTTTTAATTTTGCACGCAGGCACAAATCCTTTGTTTGAAAATACAAATATAAAAACATCTTTTCCTATAATATTTGGTTTGCCGTTACCGTTTATGTCAACGTGTACTATTAAACTATCGCCCTGAGTATTTACTCCAAATACCTGTTCAACATAATCGTGATCTTTTTCATTATATCCGTCCATGTTTATAAAATATCCGTCTATAGTATTAAAAGCAACAAATCCTGAGCCAACGCCATTACCACTGCTTGCGATTCTTCCATTCATGTATTTTGTCCCGGAGTTCCAACAGCCTTTTGTGTTAAAGCATTCTTTTGATATTTTTAAGTGAGGCTTTAAATAGTTTATATACCATCCTTTTACATCCTTATCATAAAAGGTTAAAGATGAATAAGTTCCATCCGGACATGATAATAGCATTGCTTGAGATAATACGGTGTACATCTTCTTTATTTGAGTAATAGCAGCTTTGTGTCGATATTTATGAGTTAATGCAGGCATTGTCATTGCTGCTATAATTCCGATTACTCCAAGTGTGATTAGTACTTCTGCTAATGTAAACCCGTTTAATGTTATATATGTTTTATTTTTGTTTAATATATTAATCATAATTTTATTATATCTTATGGAGAAAATTTTGTCAACTTTCTATCATATAACTATGACTAATGAGCGTTTAAAGACTTTAGGGTTGAATATTAAGTTCGCCAGAATGAAATAAGGAATATCTCAAGAGGAGCTTGCAGAGCTTGTTGATACGTCAAGAATTACAATAAGTTTTATTGAAACTGCACGACAAAACCCTACTATATTAAAAATAATTGATATAGCAAGAGCTTTGGATATAGATATAAATGAATTAATAAAAAATGTTTAATTACATAATATTTTCAAGGCCGTAGACGAAATCATTTTTTGCAAAGACATGTTTTACTGCAAGCAATACGCCCTGCATATAGCATGCTCTGTCCATGGAATCGTGTCTTATTGTCATGATTTGGCCTGATGAACCAAAAATTACTTCTTGAGAGGCTATGTAACCAGGCATTCTTACTGAATGAATATGGATGTTTGAGTAAGATTCGCCCCCGCGTGCGCCTTGAATTGTTTCGGTTTCAGGACAGTTATTTTTTGTGAAAGTTTCTTTTTCTTCTGACATCATTAATGCTGTTTTTATTGCAGTACCTGAAGGTGCGTCTTTTTTTTGGTTGTGGTGAAGTTCAATGATTTCTGCATTATCAAAGTATTTTGAAGCCTGTTTTGCAAACATCATCATTAGGACTGCACCTGTAGAGAAATTTGGGGCAATCAGACATCCTGTATTATTTTTTTCTGATAATGTTTTTAATTCTGCAATTTGCTCATCAGTAAGACCTGTTGTACCGATTACGATTTTTATGCCGTTATTTAAGCAGTATTTTGCGTTTTCAAAAATTGATTTCGGCTGGGTAAAGTCTACAAGAACGTCAAATTTTTCTGCTTTGTAAGCTTCTTCAATTGTTTTGAAGGTGTCATCACCGGCTATATCAATTTTGGCGGTTAACTCTGTTTCCTGACAGGCTTCGACTGCTTTTATAACTTCTTTACCCATTTTCCCTAAAGCACCGCATACTGCTGTTTTTATCATAATTTTCTCCTTATTTATCTTTGAGTGATTTTATTTTATCAAAAAAATATTTTCTATGCTATTATTATGAGGTAATGAATTTATAAGGAGAGAAAGAATGGCAGACGCAAAAATTTTGGCTACAATTGATAGAAGTGATACTGAACAGTTGCAGATTTCTGTTAGTGAATACAAGGGAAGGAGCTATTTGAATATGAGAATATTCTATACAACTGATGATGGTGCAACATGGCTTCCTACTAAGAAAGGTGTTACTTTCGCTCCTGATCAGCTGGATTTGTTAATGGACGCAATTGAAGAAGCTAAGAAAACATTTATGGAAGAATAATGAAATATGCTCTTGCTCTTGTAAATATTAAGGGGCTGGGAGTCAAAACTTTCAGTTATTTGATACCTGACGAGATGAAAGATAAAATCCAAATCGGGCAGGCGATTTTAGTACCTTTTGGCAGACAAGGGCTTATAAATGCTTTTTGTGTGGGGTTTTCAGACTATTTACCGGAAGAAATTAAGGCAAAGAAGATTAATAAAATTTTGGATGAAACCCCGCTTTTTTCTATTGATTATTTAAAACTTTTGGAGTGGGTTGCAAATTATTACTGCTGTGATTTGGTAACGGTGTTGAATGCGGCTATTCCTTTGAAACTTATAGAAAAAGTTTCAAAAACGGAACAGTCGGTTGAATTTGTAAGTTTTGATGGTGCGACGAAACGGCAGGCGGAAGTTCTTGAACTTCTGCAAAAAAGTGGGAAAATGCCGCTTGTAATGTTTGAAAAATATGCAAAAACGACACGTGCAACAATTAAAAAGCTTGAGGGTGCAGGATGTTTAAAACTCGTAACAGAGGAGATATATAGAAATCCGCTTGATATTTTGAGAATTTCAGAGAAAGAACCGTTATCGGAGCTTGAGGGAGAGCAGCTCACCGCGTATGAAGGAATAAAAGCAAAGATTTTTACCCCTCACCCTAACCCTCTCCCGCAAGGGGCGAGGGAACTTGCACGACATTTTTATACGGCAGAGGCATTAGAATATTCAAAAGAATTACGGAAAAGTATGACGGATGCTGAAAATATTTTGTGGTATTACCTTAAGAATAAACAGCTTTCAGGGTGTAAATTTAGACGTCAGGAAGCTATTGACAACTATATAGCTGATTTCGTCTGTTATGAAACAAAGGTAATTATTGAGCTTGATGGTGGACAGCATAATGAAAAAGTTAATATAGATAAAGATATAAAGCGTCAAGATTATTTAGAAAAGAAAGGCTTTAAAGTTTTAAGATTTTGGAATAATGAGATATTCGAAAATATTGATGGTGTTCTCAATAAAATCTTAAGTGAAACTAAACCCTCTCCCCTTGCGGGAGAGGTGGCTGAGCCACGACAACATATTGGAACAGGTGTTGTAAAATCACTAAGCATGAAGAATTTAGATATAGACGACTCTGGTACTGGCGTTTTAAAGGAATATGGTGTGAGTAACCCCTCTCCCCTTGCGGGAGAGGGTAGGGTGAGGGGTCAGAAAGCCCTACGTCCTGAAACTATGCTTCTCCATGGCGTTACGGCGAGTGGTAAAACGGAAGTTTATTTTAAACTTATTGATGATACGATTAAGGCGGGTAAAAATGTACTTTTTCTTGCTCCGGAAATTGCGCTTGCGTCACAGCTTACCAAAAGGCTTGCAAAAAAGTTTGGAACAAAAGATGTAGCAATCTGGCACAGCAGTATTTCTGACGGGGAACGATATGATGTCTGGCAAAGACTTTACAAGGATGATATCAAAATTCTTGCTGGTGCGCGTTCTGCCGTCTTTGCCCCGTTAAAAAATATCGGGCTGATTATTATTGATGAAGAACACGAAGGTGCATATAAGCAAACAAGTCCTGCGCCACGATATGATGCGAAAGTTGTTGCGCAAAAACTTTCGGAGTTTCATAATTGTCCGCTCCTTTTGGGGTCTGCAACTCCTGATATTTCGGTTTACTATCGTGCAGTAAATTCAGGTAACCTTTTTGAAATGAAACACCGTTACCGTAATGCCCCGATTGCTCCGGTTAGTGTGATAAATATGCAGGAACATTCTAAAGCTGCATATCGCAGCGTTATCTCAAAACCTTTACAGACTGCGATTACTGAAACATTAGAAAAAAAACAGCAGGTTAATAATTTGATAACCCGCCACGGATAATCGACATATA
>USHE01000086.1 GCA_900554385.1 uncultured bacterium
GATCAAATAGCTCAGCTTTTTAAGCTGCTTTATGAACAAATTCCGAATGCCCACCTGGATAAAATCGGAATGACCTATATTTTTACAATTACTGTTAAAACTGCCGTTCTCATCATCGGGCCTATTCTCTTTTTGGCATGGCTTGTGGCAATTCTTGCAGATTTTGTTCAAGTAGGTCCTCTCGTTGCTATTGCTCCTTTAATGCCTAAGCTTGATAAACTTAATCCTACTAAGTATTTCAAAAATATTATGTCTATTAAGACCTTGTTTGAACTGTTTAAAAATATTTTGAAAGTTGTGATTTTGGGATATATCGGTTATATGGTATACATGTCCCATATTGAGAATATCTTAATGCTTGCAGCAATCGATAATAACTTTGCGGTAATGATTGAGTTTGGAAAATTAGTTACAGATTTTATTTTTAAGGCATGTATTGCATTCCTTATTATATCGGCAGCTGATTATGGCGTTACAAAGTGGAAGTTCTTGAAAGATCAAAAGATGTCTTTTAAAGAAATCAAAGACGAATATAAAAACACAGAAGGTGATCCAAATGTTAAAGCAGCTCTAAGGCAGCGACGCATGCAAATGCTGCAAAGGGGCATGATGGATTCTGTTCCGGATGCGGATTTTGTTGTTACGAACCCTATCCACGTGGCATGCGCAATGAAATATAAGGCTGAAGAAATGGAATCCCCTATGCTTATTGCAAAAGGTACCGAATTAATTGCTAAAAAAATTATTGGTATTGCCCGTGAGCATGGTATTCCTGTTATTGAAAATCCGCCGGTTGCCCGTGCTTTATACAAAATGGTCGATTTAAACCAACAAATTCCGCCGGAATTATACAAAGCTGTTGCAGAAATTTTACTGTTTGTTTACAACTTGAAAAAAAATAAAAATCAGGGTAGAATAAATCAAGAGCCTAAAAAAAAATAAATAATGATGATTATGCAGGATAAAAATAAACTAAAAGAATATATTGAGATAGTACAAAAGGTTGCGAGAGTGGAGCATAGACGTATCCCGTCCCATATGGTGGAATACGAGGAGCTTTTGTCTATTGGTATAATCGCAATTCAGGCTCTTATTAAAAATAAAACTGAAGAACAATTATCCAAGTATAATTCTGATTATGTAGCAACTGCAGTGCGTTGGGCTATTAGAAACGAATTAAGAATAAGATATAAATGGTATTCGCTGAAACATAAAAGTGAGGAAGAAACCGAGGAGGATGACAATTCTGAAGAAGGTCAAAAGGCAAAAGTTCGTGAAGCTATTTACGAAACAGTACTTTCTATTGACGGGCTTGCAGATGCCGCAAGTGATAACGATTCTCCGTTCGACTTTCTAAAGGATACCCATGCCATGCCAGATGAAAATGCTGAAATTTCAGAAATGGCTCGTATGATTAAAGAGGCTATTTCCAAGCTTCCTGCAAAGGATAGAACTGTTGTTGAGTACAGATTTTACAGAAATATGCAGGTAAAAGATATTGCACGACAGATAGGGTTGTCATCGTCTAGGGTGACTCGTATTGTACAGGCGGCACTGGGGAACATTCGAGAGTATCTGCAAAGCAGGGAACAGTACGGGTATTAGGATTTTATAATTTTAATTCTGTCGTCTTGTTTGATTTCAATTGGCTGTTGCTGCTGTTTGATATAGTTTGCAGTGTATACGTTTTTATCTACATCAAATTTCTGCAATACATAATCAGGATTTGGATTTACAGGTAGGTAGTCATCTCCTCCGTATGCAAAAAAGTCATCACACGCTACCGTAAATTTTTTAGTTGCACTTGGATTATCTATATCAAACTTATGTTTGTTTCCTTCTTTATCAATAAATAGAACTTCTTTGAGTTCGCCTTTATCTGTAATTGTATATTCCAGACCTGAAACTAGTACAAGTCCGGGTTTGTGTCCGGGATTAGCAAATGATTTTCCGCCTGTTTTAAGAGCATTAACGATTTGTTGTTCTGAAAGTTTACAGATCATCATTTTATCTTCAAAAGGAGTAACGTCGTTGATTCGTCTGGAATCGACTTCTCCTGCGGCAAAATAGCCTCTAAGGTTTCCGGCATTTAGGAGTGCTATATCAGTTTTTAATTCGTGGCGCATTGCGTCTACAATAAAGTTTCCGTGCGGATTGTTTGCTAGTAATCTGTCTTTTGGTGCTGGTGGTGCAGCTTTTATTGTGCCAAGAATTTCAGGTTTCCCTATTAGTGATTCTACAGCAGTTTTATATTCAAGGGTTCTGTTAAATAATCCTGAACGTCCAACATTATTTTGGATTTTTTTCAAGACTCCGGATTCATCGAATGATGCCTTGAGCATTCCGACAAATTCCCCATCTTTACCAATTTGAGTGAGAATTACAGGTTCTCCATTTTTAGAGTAGACTAAGTTTTCTTTTTCTTTAACTCCTTTATATAAATCGTGAGTGTGTCCGCCGAGAATAATATCAATTCCCTCAGTTTCTTTGGCAAGACGTTTGTCCAAATCTTTTCCAAGGTGAGATAATATTATAATTTTGTTTATTCCCTGTTCAGATAATCTATTGACTTCTTGTTGTATTTTTTTGACGGTTGTATCAAAATCATCAATTTTTATATCTTGTAAAGATTCCCTTGTGCCGACACGTTTGAAAGCATCAGGCGGGGCTGCTCCTATAATCCCGAATTTTTCACCGTTATGTTCTTCTATTATTGACGGTTTAATTTTACCAAACATAGGGCTTTTAGGGTCTACTTCAGTATTGATAGCCAGAAGTTGGTATTTCGCATCTTTAATTGTTTCAGCAAAGGCACTTGGAGTTGCATCTAATTCGTGATTTCCCAGAGCATTTGCAGTTACACCTACCCAGTTAAGGAAATTACTTGCTACTTGATTGGTTTTTGAATTAGAGCCAAGTAGAATATCACCTGAGGCAAGTTTCAGTTTTGCGCCATTTGTTTTTTGAGCGTCGAAATGTTTTGACATTGCTCCAATTCTTTCCATATTGGTCATTTTACCGTGGATGTCAGCGATATAAAATATATCAACATCTATTGGCTTTGTAGCAGGTTTTTGTTCATTTGCCTGAGGAGCTTGAATTTCCGCAGTTTTTTTCTGCGGCGTCTTTTTTGCGCCTATGTTATAGAGTAAGTTTGAATTTGAATAAGGTCCGATATTGTTAATCATGTTATACTGCTTTCTTTTTCATTTCTTTGTATGTGTTTAAACCTTCCACCCAGTTTTCCGTCATATTTACGTCGTTCTGGACGATATCATGCGGCAGGGCTGCGTGGTGAATTTTGGGTAAAAGATAATCTTCATCATATTCTATTGGTGCAAATTGGTTGTCATCTGTATCGTTACATACGAAAATTAGTTTTTCCGGAGCGTTTGGATTTGTTTGCGGAGCTTTTTTGTACCCTACAATAGTTATTTCGTGTCCGTTTATGATGTAGTTACTATCGTCAACTTGTGTATAGCCTATTATTACGTTTTCGCCTCTGTCGAGGGCTGTTGTAATCTGGCGTTTCATTGTTCCAAGGTCAGTTTCATAACCCAGAAGTTTTGCATTTTCATCTACAGTCTGATAGGTTACTGATATTTTGTTTTTGTCTTCGACTACAGATTCAGTGAATGTTTTTTCAAATTCGATTAAACCTTTATCGTTCTGGTTAAATTTCCCCGCACGCTTGTCGCTTAATGAGTCGTAAGATTGCTGTGAACCGACCTGCATTAGGGTTGATTGCATAAGAACATCAACCGTAGAGCGTTCATAAGGATCTTTGTAGAGTGTTTGGAGTTGTCCTCTGACTATTGCATTTTTATCAGGTGCAAATGTTAGTTTTGCCTTGTCAAAGTCTTTCATCTCAAAAGGTACTTCAAAGGCATTCAATAACCATACTGCATCAAGCGTATTATCTGCCAGATTTGATAATTTAATTTCTTTTTGGACTGACATTGAAGGTGAACTTATTCCTGCTACAAAACGAGCAAATTCAGCAGGCATTTGTTTGGCGAGATTAAACTCAATACTGGAAGCAACGCAAGTTCCAGAGTGATCAACATTTACCGCAAGTTCCGCAATCTTTCTGTCCAGAAGGTTTGTTTTACGCATAGAGTTGTCCGTCATATATATGTCGCGTAAATGGTCTGATATTGCTTTGTTTGGTAAGTTCCCGAATTGTTGTGTGATGTTGTACGGTGAATATAGAGTATTTATGGTATCTTTTAAAATTCCAAGATTGGATAAGCCTGCAGCTCTCGGTTTTGTTGCTATTTCATACAAATTGTCCAGCACAGATGTATGGTCGTTTGAATTTGAATTTAAAAGAATACCTTGTTTTAGCATTAATTTTACTGTTTTTTTACTGTTTTTATCAAGGTTTTTTAACAGAAAATTATATTTGTTTTTCTCATCTTTTGTTTCTAAACGTGTTCTAAGCGGGGATGCTGTTAATGTTTGATTATAATAAACCGAATTTGTATTGTTTGATGTAAAAGACGGAGTTATAGGTTTTGTCATGCTTTTATTGTTCACAACTAAATTGGAATTCACACGATTTGTTGTGTTATAATTGTATTGTCGAAAATCGGAATTTATTGAATATACCATTTTCACTCCACTACTAACTATTATAATAAAAAACAATTACCTTTAAAAGTTGCTAGTGATGATATATGAATGTTAAAAATGTAACAATTGTACAGAGGAAGTATTGGAAAACTTTAGAGCAAAACCGTTAACAAATGAACAAATTTTAATATCTATAGATCGTTTAACAAGGTTTAAGCCTACTGAAGAAAAGTATTTGCGTGTTTTTAAAGATATTATTATTTCAAACCTCGTGTATCCGAAGTATAAACGTCAAGAACTTGATAATATGGATTATGGGCAGTTAACAAAGCTCGCTGATTATGTATTTGAAATTTCTCTGGGAAATGCAAAATCGCTTTATATAAACAAAAAGTTAGAGGTTTACGAAAATTCTGTTTTTAAGCTGGATGTTAATTCCAAACGCCTTTTAGATAACAATATTAATTATGAAGAAGCCATAAAATTGATTGACGAAAGTTCTCCAATAAATTTAAGATGGCTTAAATCCTTGGAAAGCTCTGATAATTTAAATGAAATGCGTCAGCTGCATGCATTACGTTTTCCGGTTAAAAAGCTTGTTATATGCGAAGGGCTTACGGAAGAAATATTACTGCCGGAGTTCGCAAAATTATTAGGGTATGACTTTGATTGTAACGGAGTTTATGTACTCTCTGCCGGTGGAAAAAATCAGGTTGTGAAATTGTTTTATAAAATGGCTGATTTGCTGAATATACCTGTTTTTGTTCTCTTGGACAGTGATGCGCTTGAAAATTCTCATGAAATAGAATCCAAGTTAAGACCTATTGATAAGATATATTTACTAAAGAGCGGGGAATTTGAGGATATTCTTCCTGTTGACCTGGTTGAAAAAACTTTAATATATGCCACAGAGAATATTTCTTTACCTGCGGTTGAGTGCATTGAAAAAGGGCATACTGTAGAGTTTTTGGAAGATTTTTTCAAACATAGAGGACTTCATGAATTCAAAAAAGCTGAATTCGCAGAAATGGTAAAAGAAAACCTATCCCCAACTGCAGAAGTTTCAGAAGAAATAAAAAGCGTTATTAAGGCAATTGAATTATTGTAGTATGTAAAAAGACCTAAATACAAAGTATTTAGGTCTTTTTAAGTTTTATATTCATCCTACGATGGATTAGTTGTTGTCGTGACTAGCGGTTTGTCCTTTGTCGTACCTCTTTTGCAGTTTCGCGCTAAGCGGCATTTCCAACAATCGTTCCAGAGTAGTGATGTAACTCAGTTACTACTTGCCGGCACCGTAAAGAACTGCTTCTGCTGCTCTTGTTGCAGGAAGAACTGTTTGGTCATAAAGTACTACAGGATACATATCGGTAGGGTTTGTAACCTTACAATCTTCTCCGCCTTGGTTCCAAGCCTTTGTATCACAATTAACAACTTTGTTAGGGTTCTTTTCACCGTTAACGTCGATTACACCATAGCATTTTGCATCTGCAGTAGTAGCATTACCTTCTGTACAAGCAGCCGCTGTTTTAGGGAATGTGAAAGTAATACCATCGTTGAAATACAATGTGTAGTTTGCACTATCACCGAATTTAACTTTATCGGTAGAGTTGCTTGCTGAATAAGCATTACCTTCAGTTTTAACAACGTTCATACGATTGTTGAACATATTGTACAAAGAAGCACTATCATTTGCAGTTTCAGCTACTGTTTGTGACATATCGTAGTCATCAAGAGCAACGTTCAAAACAACAGCTTGTGACAATACTGACAAAGCTTTTTTGTAAGCTGTTTTGTATTGTGCGCCGTTTGTTGAGTTCATCAATGTAGGCATTGTCATTGCCGCTACAACACCGATGATACCCAAAGTAATCAATACTTCTGCCAAAGTAAAACCGAATCTTTTTGTCATAATCTTTTCACCTTTCTTTTTAATAAAGCTATGAGCCAAATATCTTTTTGTTATACTAGAAATTATAATATCAATATTTTTAGCATGTGTCAAGTATATGTATGATTTATTTATAGCATATTGAAAATTATGCTTTTTGAAGTGCGTATATTCTGAATTCAGCAGGTTTTAATTCATCAAAAGATAATTCTGTTTTTGGTGTATCAAAGCGTTTTGCAGAATATTTATTATCTTGCAGGATGTATTCAGCCTGTAAAGAGAAATCTCCAGGGAGTTTGATTGTTTTATTTTCTATTGAAATTCCTTTTTTCCATTCATGTCTGCATCCGTTTTCATCATTAATACTGATGAATTCTGTAGGATAATTGAAGTTTGCGGCAATCAAAAAAGCTTTTTTTAGTGGCTCTTTAGATATAAGCCATACAGCAAATCCATCTTCATCTTGCGTGATTATCTGGGCTTCACCGTCTGTGATAATTGGCTGAGATTTGACAAAGCGATCAAGTGCGTCAAATTTTGTGTAGAAATCATAATTTTTTTCTCTAGGCATGGACTTTTCTTCGCCAATAACGCTCTCAATACCTCTTTTTGTGAAGCTTTCATCTCCGTCAATGTATAACACAGGTCTTTGAGCATATTTCCCGCCGGGGAGCAGTTTGTATTTCGCCCATTTGAAAAGCGCACCTTCTGGAGTAAGCTGTCCAGGGTACTGGTCAATTTCGCGGAATTCTCCGTCTTGATTGTTATAAGTTTTTAAAATAGAAAGTTTTTCTCCACTTTTAAAGTTAATATTATAATTTGTAAGATTTTGGTTATCTTCCACAATACATTCAGGAGTTTTGCTTTGCTGGCAGATAATATCGTTGCCCCAAAGAATATCAAAATTCATATCTTCGTGGTATTCTTTCAAATAATTATCCCAGAGCATATACTCTGCAAGAGTTCCAAAGTATGGGATTTTCTTTTTCATTTCTGTGTTAAGTTCATTTAGAACTGTTCTTGGCGCACGATAACTTATCGGTTTTCCGTCTTTTTCAGAAACTTTGTCGACAATATGATCAATATGATCAACTCTAAATCCGTCAAAGTTATAATCTTCCTGTAATTTTTGCATATATTCCACAAAGAAGTTTATTACAGGTCTGTTGAGGGTTCCGTCTTCAAGGAAAGCAAAGTAATAAGGCGTTTGACAATCAAGATTTGCAAAGTTTGTAACGTCTTCTCCCTTGTAGTCGTAATGTTTAAATATCGGGTATCCGCCGCATTCGCTCATTTTGTCGTAAATAGGAACTCCAGCCGAACACCATGCCCCGCCCGGAGCAGGCCATAATCCTTCTTTTATGAGTTCTTGAATTGTATCGATTTGTTTTGTAATATCATCTTCTTCAATTTTTTGGTTGTTTTTAAAGCCG
>USHE01000087.1 GCA_900554385.1 uncultured bacterium
CGACGCTCTTCCGATCTTGACTATGACCACACTAACGAAGCTGTATACCTCAAACTTGCAAACCTTTATATGTTAGAAAACGCTCCGGCAAGTGCAATAGAAACTTTAGAAAGAGCAAGAAAAGAAGGTTTTGATACAGATACGATAAAAGAGCAGCTTGCACAAATGTATTTAAAAAATAATCAACCTGACATTGCTAAAGATATTACAAATGATACCCTAATGAAAATAAAATGCCTTCTTGCTTCGGGGAATATGGAAGAAGCTTCAGAAGAAATTCAAAAAAATAATGATACGTATAAAGGCAACGCTGATTTTTACGTAATAAAAGCCCAATATTTTTATGCAGAAAAGGACTTTGACAAGGCATTGGAAAACGTAAATGAATACGAAAAATTCCAACCAAATACAGCGCTGGGATTTCAAATGAAAGCCTTAATATATGAAGGGCAAAAAGACGATTATAATTCATACCTGAACTGGGGAAAATATAATCTTGCCCGCGGGAATAAGGACATTGCAGTAAACGATTTTCTAAACGCTTACCAATTAAATGAAGCGGATGCAGATTTGATACATTCATTGGCTATTTTACTTGAAAGTACAGGTGAAAAAAATCACGCTGTAGAATTTTACGAAAAGCTGCACAAACTTGAGCCAACCAATAAAACAGCTCTCCAAAAACTTGCCGACTTCCGCGAAAGTATCGGAGATTACGGCACGCAAGTTGATTATTTAGAACAGCTGCTCGAAACAGATAAACGTAATACGGCATTGATAAGACAAATCGGAGAACTCCACGAAAAACTAAGAAATAAACCCGAAGCTGTCAAATATTATCAAAAATACATCTCAATAACTGGCGATAGTCCTGAAACAGACAAAATACGCAGAAAGCTTGCAAAATTGGAAAATACGGAAATGGAGCAAGAAGAAGGTCTTATTGATAAGATTATGCGGTTTTTCAACAAATAATATATTGAGCCGAAATTTTGAAAATTTCGGCTTTTTTAAAATAAACCCTTTATCATACTTCCGTAAAGTTGGAAATACGCAACAACGATATATCCGACAACTATACCGATAATTACCAGCAAAGCAGGCTCAAATGCCTTTGATAATGCGTTTGTAACCATATCCAGTCTTTTATCGATACCTATAGCAATATCCCTGAACATCTGCCCTAATCGACCGCTCTTTTCGCCAGTAACGATTAAAGTATTAAACACCGGCGGCAAGAGATTTGAACGAAGAAAAGATTGGGAAAGGACACCACCTTTATCCACAAGCTTTTTAGATATTTCACCCTCTTGTTTTATAACTGAATTTGAAATTGTGCTTATGCCTAGCTCCAAAGCTGAAACTATAGTAACCCCTGATTCATAAGCAACATTCAAAACCGTAAAAAAGGAAGAAAGATTTATGTATCTCACAAAATCACGAACTAGCGGAATATTCAAAAGAAGCTTATCAATAAATCGTTTAAAAAAAGATTGCTCCCAAAGTTTAATAAGGGCAAACACTCCGCCTGCCATGGCTGCAATAACAAGCATCCAATATTGAAAAATAAAATCACAAGCCCCAACAACAAATTTTACGGTAAAAGGAATATCTCCTGCTGAAATATTTGCACCTTTTATAAATGCAGGGAAAATATAAACTCCGCAGAGTAAAAATACTGCAATTAAAAAGACTACAGTAATTACAGGATAAACTGACATGCTTATAATACGTGCTTTCAAATCATCCTGCTTTTTTAGAACAGAAAGTATATATTCAAAAGTTTTCTCTAAACTTCCTGACTCCTCCCCAGCCGCACAAAGTCCAATATATACAGGATCAAAAACTTTGTCATAACTTTTTAACGCCTCTGAAAAAATCTGCCCTTTCATTATTTTATCTTTTAAATCACTGGCCAAAATCTGAACTTTAGGTTTATGCGCCTGTTCCTCCACGGTTTCTAAAGCATCAATAATCGGAATACTTGAGGCAATCATCACATGCAATTCAGACGTAAACAAGATTTTTTCACTAAGACTTAAGCTCTTAACCTTTGGCACAGTTTTTTCAGCCGCAGGTGTTTCAAAAGATTCTTCATGAATATTTGTTGGCAAAAATCCCAGATTACGAATTTTTTCACGAGCTTCTCTGGAAGATTCCGCCTCTACATAGCCTTTTACTTCTGTCTTATTATCCTTTAATGCTTTATAAAAAAACTTAGCCATCCAACCCCTTCTTTTTAAAAAGAGCCGATTTTTATGTCGGCCCTTTTAATATTTAAATTACTCAGCAACAACTTCTTCTTTTGCCTTAGCTTTTTTCTTAGGAGCTTTTTCAAAAGTAATTTTGTCATCCACAAGAGTTATTCTTATTGTATCACCTTGAGAATACTTACCTGAAAGGATTTCTTCTGCAAGATTATCTTCAATCTTACGCTGAATAAGTCTTCTCAGAGGTCTTGCACCGTATGCTTCCGAATAACCGTTCTTAGCAAGATGATCCTTAACTTCATCTGTAACCTCTACGGACAATTCTCGTTCTGCAAGACGTTTGAACAAATCTTTCAGCATCAAATCAACGATTTCTCTGATTTCTTCCTGTTTCAAGTGAGCGAACACGATTGTTTCATCTATACGGTTCAAGAATTCAGGTCTGAATGCTTTCTTCATTTCTTCAGTAACAGTTTCTTTAAGCTTTTCGTACTTATCTTTTGACTCATCATCAGAAGTTGAGAAACCGAGTTTTGAAGTAGTTGTAATCATGCTAGCACCAACGTTAGAAGTCATAATAATGATAGTATTTTTAAAGTTGATGTGACGCCCCTTAGAATCAGTCAAACGACCGTCATCAAGGATTTGAAGCATAATATTAAATACGTCAGGGTGAGCTTTTTCGATTTCATCAAAAAGCACAACTGAATAAGGTTTCTTTCTGATAAGTTCAGTCAAATGACCGCCGTCATCATATCCGACATATCCTGGAGGAGAACCTATAAGTTTTGCAGTTGAATGTTTTTCCATAAATTCAGACATATCAACTCTTATCATATTATCTTCAGAACCAAAGACAGCTTCGGCAAGAGCTTTTGCAAGCTCAGTTTTACCAACACCTGTAGGACCGCAGAAGATAAAACTTCCGATAGGTCTGTTTGGCGACTTCAAACCGACTCTGGCACGTCTTATAGCTTTTGAAATAGCCACAACAGCGTCATTTTGACCGATTACACGAGCATGGAGAGTTTCTTCCAATTTAAGAAGTCTTTCACTTTCGCCTTCAGTAAGCTTTGTGACAGGCACTCCGGTCATTGTGGCAATAACCTCTGCAACATTTTCCGCAGTAACTGTAGGTTTGTTAGCTTCGTGTTCTTCTCTGTATTTTTGAGCCATTTCACGAATTCTATCTTTCAAATCAGCTTCATCATCACGGAGTTGGGAAGCTTTTTCAAATTCCTGATTTCTTATTGCTTCTTCTTTTTCTTTAATAAGTTCACGCAAATCTTTTTCAAGCTCTTTTCCTTCCGGAGAGAGAGTTGAAACTTTTAAGCGAACTTTTGAAGAAGCTTCGTCAATAACATCAATTGCTTTATCAGGCAAAAATCTATCTGTAATATATTTGCTTGATAATTTAACGGCAGCAACAATAGCCTCATCAGATATAAGAAGCTTGTGGTGGTCTTCGTATTTAGGCTTAAGACCTTTAATAATTTCGATAGACTCATCAACTGTAGGTTCTTCGATAATAACAGATTGAAAACGTCTTTCAAGCGCAGAGTCTTTTTCTACGTACTTTCTATACTCATCGAGAGTTGTTGCACCGATAACCTGAATTTCGCCTCTGGAAAGAGCTGGTTTAAGAATATTAGCCGCATCAATTGCGCCTTCTGCAGCACCTGCACCGATAAGAGTGTGCATTTCGTCAATAACAAGAATAATATTTCCTGCCTGACGGATTTCATCCATAATTTTTTTCAAACGTTCTTCAAATTCACCACGATATTTTGTGCCGGCAACAAGCAAGCCCATATCAAGCTGAATAACTTTTTTCCCGTCAAGAATATCCGGAACTTCCGCATTCACAATCCTAATTGCAAGACCTTCTGCCACAGCAGTTTTACCAACACCGGGTTCCCCAATTAAAACCGGGTTATTTTTGGTACGTCTTGCCAGAATTTGAATAACACGTTCAATTTCCTTTTCTCTGCCTACAACAGGATCTAATCTCAACTCTTGAGCTGCAAGAGTTAAATCTCTGCCAAACTCATCAAGACTTGGCGTTTTAGTCTTACCACCTGACGAACTTGAAGAAGATGAGCCTGAAGCACCGCTAGCCGCAGTTTGAGGTTTTGATTCTCCGAGCATTTTGACAACATTGCTTCTTATTTTATTTAAATCAACACCTAAATTTTCAAGAACACGCGCAGCAACACCTTCACCTTCACGGATTAAGCCGAGAAGCAAATGTTCCGTACCTATATAATTATGACCGAGCTGTCTTGCTTCATCCCATGACAATTCCAAAACTCTTTTTGCACGAGGAGTAAATGGGATTTCCACAGCAACAAAGCCGGAACCTCTGCCGATAATTTTTTCAACTTCTGCTCTGGCATCTTTAAGAGTCACCCCCATAGACTTAAGTGTTTTAGCTGCAACTCCGGTACCTTCGCCGATTAACCCTAGCAGAACCTGCTCTGTTCCGACAAAGTTATGACCAAGCCTGCGAGCTTCCTCTTGAGCCAGCATAATAACTTTTATAGCTTTTTCCGTAAAACGTTCAAACATCAATTAGCTCCTATCTCTACTTAATTGATATATATTTTACATAAAAAACAAAAAACTTTCAAGGGGTAAAGGGGAATATACATAAAGGGTTTGAAATTCTAAAATAGAGTTTAATTCGCATTAAAAAAGTTACTTAAACAAATCCAAAAAATCTACTTCAAAATAATTTGCAACAGCTATAATTTTATCCAAAGGAGGAATTATCCTCCCGTTTTCAACTTTGCTTATATAAGAAGAATCACAGCCGATTAATTCAGAGAGAAGCTTGCAGGAACATCCTCTGCGTTTTCTCAAGCTTCTTAAATTTCTTATAAAATTTTCAACTACATATTCATTCACAAAACAATTATCATATAGCAACTCAAAACAAAATGGATTTAAAATCCATTTTGTGGTATTATGTACTTGGAGGTAAAAATGAATAAATATTTTAATAAGTTTGCTTTTACACTAACAGAAGTATTGATAACTCTGGGTATTATAGGAATAGTTGCCGCAATGACACTGCCAAGTATTGTAGCAAGTCACAGAAAAGAAGTACTAAAAGCTGAATTCAAAAAAACATACAATGAACTACAAAGAATTAACTTGTCCTTCATAAATGGCGAAGGCATGAATATTTGCGAATATAACTGGATGCTAGTTGAGTCAGGGATTGCAGTAATGACTGCGTCTAAACAAACTGCTGACAAATTCATTAAATACTACTCTGGCAACAAAGGAATTCCGAAATCAAAATGGTTAACGGATGTAAAGACCTTAACTGGCGAGAAGGCTGATGTTACAATGTTTGATGATGGTTCAGTATACAATTTGCAGAAAAAGACATTTTATTTTGAATATGGTACCCCAACTGCGAGCAAATGTCCCGTCATCACTATAGACATAAACGGGCATTACAAAAAGCCAAACCAACTTGGAATAGATATGTTTGCATTTAGAGCCACAAAAAATGGGAAAGTAATAGCCATGGGAAATCCCGAAACAAAGCGAGATTCAGCTAATGGAAGTGGAGGGACAAACCTCATTGAATGTTCTATAACCAGCGCATCCACACGAAATGGCATGGGATGCGCATACTGGGCAAGCTTAGATATCAGTCCGTTAGACAATAAAAAAAGTTACTGGAAAGATTTTATAAAATAAAAAAAACTATTGACAATAAATTTTGTTTTGGTATTATAGAAAACGTGGAAGGGAAACCCCAGAGTTTAGAGAATAGATTAAAGACTTTAAGCTCAAAGATATCAGGCTCCCATCGTCTAGAGGCCTAGGACAACACCCTTTCACGGTGTAGACGGGGATTCGAATTCCCCTGGGAGTACCATTTAAAAGCCGCTTATAAGCGGCTTTTTTAGTGCGTTATTTATATTTTGTTACATCTCCTTGAGAAATTATTACAAAAGTAGTATAATATCTGTGTATTTATGTAGAGGTTAGTAGAGTTATGATTAATCCGATTAAATTTGGAAATCTTTATGCAGGATTGTTAAAACAAAACCAACAACAGCAAAAACAAGATTTAATTAACAAAAACTACAACGAGATTTATGCTCACGAACAAGCTCATAAATCTGCTGGCGGTGCATTAGCCGGCTCTATTGTTATTGAAAAAAATGCTGATGGAATTCCGGTAGGAGGTCATGTGAATATTAAAATGCCTGTTCTAGATCCAGAAAACCCGCAAAAAACTATTGATGAAGCTAATATAGTAATCAACTCTGCAATGGCACCTGGAGATCCGTCACCACAGGATTACAAGGTTGCGGCTAAAGCCAGAGAAATTAAAGCTAAAGCGCAAAGCATGCTGACTACTAACGGGAAAAAACTCAACCTTATCGGCTAACAACTGGATTGTTTACATTTTCGTAAAATGTAAATTTTAAAATCTGCGTTTCACCTTTTTCTTTATAGTCAATTATGAAAGAATTATAATACCTGTAACCATATTTTCTAAAGAAATAATCAGTAAAGCGACATACTGATTTGTACGGACGCTTATTGGAAACTACAGAAATCGGTTGGTTATTTGTATCCAAATACCCGCACACGACACCATTACTTACGTACTCTTTGCCGGAATTTCTTTCGTTGTATTTTAATACATTCGTTGAAAATTGGGTATCATTTATAGTCACAATTAAGTTGTATTTATAAGGATCTATGTTATCAATATTCTCCGCTACATTAAAATCGATGTTATAACCTTCAAAATTAAGCTGTTTAATAAGCAAAAGAGTATCCGATGTATTTGCAAAATAAAGAATTTTGTTATTTTTATCTATCATTCTGATTTTATTTCTAATACCGCAGGCACTATTAAAAAGCGGATAATTCTTAATTAATGCGGGATTTTGTTTTATATTTTTAAAGAACCCTGAACAGGCGGCAATTTCTCTAACCTGAGTTATGGTAGCTCCTTGACGAAAATACTGAAAAATCCTATTTGCCGCTCTTGCCCAAAGGTGGGTTGAAACAAATAGCAGATAAAATAGTGCAAAAAATACCACTATAAACTTATATGGGGTATTTTTTTTCGTATAAGAATACACCAACACCGGGGCAGACACCACGCAAAAAGCAGTAAAAAATCTTATGCTAAAAGTCATAAACTGTATTTCGTACGCCATTGTTAAAAGTGTTACTACAAAAATCAGCGCAAATGAAAGCAAAAATAAATCTCTACGTTTTCTTGTTATAACCGGTCGTATCAAAGAAATTATAAAACAAGGCAAATACACAAGAAACCCTAAATCCCCCAGCCCCATAAGAGGTTCAATCAGCGAATTATTTGATAATGAAGAATCTGTTGAATTTATACCGTCAAACGGAACAAAAAAGCCTAAATTTGAAAGCAACATATCTCTAAAAGCTACTAAGTGAACCCCGAGTGTCTTATTCCAAGTAAACCCTGTAAAATCAATAATCATAATCAAATATTTTACAAACCTTTTCTGCTAGCATCTCGATTTCTTC
>USHE01000088.1 GCA_900554385.1 uncultured bacterium
GATAGGGCATCTTCCGTCAACCCACTCCCACATTTTGTTAGCAACAAGACCGTGAAGCTGAGATACTGCGTTTGCAATTCTGGACATTCTTAATGCAGCCACTGTAAGAGAGAAGTTTTCTCCGCCGAGGTTAACCGCAGTTTCTCTTGATGCACCTGCAAAGAAACCGCCTTCAAGAAGTGTGTCAACCCAGTGAACTTCGTTGCCTGCTGCAACAGGTGTGTGTGTTGTAAATACTGTACGTTTTTTCACTTCTTCAAGGTTACCGTTGTATTGTCTTAATAATTCAAATGCTGCAGGTAATGCGTGACCTTCGTTCATGTGAACCACGTCAAAATTATATCCAACAGCTTGCAAGATTCTAACACCGGCAACACCAAGAACTGTTTCTTGAGCAATTCTGATTTTTTCGTTTCCGTCATAAAGTTTGTGGGAGATGCTCTTAGCCCAATCACTGTTGCCTTCAATATCTGTTGTCAACAAATATACAGGACAAGCTCCAAACAATTCAGGTTCAACCAAGTAAGCTTTTACTTTAACTTTTTCACCGAAAATTTCGACTTCAGTTTGAACGTTAACATCTTTTAAGAAGTCGTAATATTTTCTGATGTAAGCAACTTCCACCTGACCATCATGAGCAATTCTCTGATCATAGTAGCCGTAAGACCATAACATTGTTACACCGACCATTGGCATTTGTAAGTATCCTGCAGATAACATGTGAGAACCTGCAAGAAAACCTAAACCGCCTGAATAAGTTTTTAAAGACTGGTCTAATGCAATTTCCATTGAAAAATAAGCTACATTTGGTAATGACATATTTTACCCTTTCTTCTTATATAAAACTAAATACGAAAATTCATCACCCTCTATGGGTTAATTAACAGCATACCACAAAAATTATCTAGTCAAATGTAATTATCTAATATTTTTCATCTAATCCTTAAGAATTAGTCGTGTAGTGCTATTCTATCTTCAAAAAACTTAACAATTTAGCAAAATTATACTTTTGGGGCTTATATAATAAGTAGTTTCATTATGAGTACCCTTAAAATAGTTTCTTCAATATACAATATGAACTTTCCAAGATTTGATCGTGTCGTTCATCGCAACCCTTCTTTGAGCTACAGACCAACTGCGCCTGCTATCGATTTACCAAGATTTATTACTGAAAATATGAGAGAAGCTAGAGTTATGAATCAAGCAGTTCTTACTCAATTAAAGTCCTCAAAAAAAAAGAATGCTTTTCCAAAAGCAAGCAATGCTGATTTGAAAATATTGACAGATAAAACTTATACTGCAAGTTTTCAAAAAACTGTTTGGGTAAATCCTAAAAATGGTAAATCTTACCATCTTATAAATAGCGGAAGTGATAAGAATGGTAGAATTATCGTAAGGATTTTAGATAAAGATGGAGGTTTTGTCAAAGAAATTCCAATAAAAAAGAAAAAAATTCTTGTTTTTGAACCAGAAAGTAATGAATGTTCTAAAACTTTAAATATGCGACATTCTGATTTGATGAGTCTTTTTGTTAAAAGGTATAACCCTTTTGCGGATGTTAAAGTCTGTTTCTGGCACGATAAACTAAATTTGAGTAAGGAAGTTTTAAAAGAAATTGATAAAGATACCGCAGCAATTTCTTGTGCTTTTCAGAATGCAGAAAGTATAATTCCTAAAAATAAAATATCTAAATTTTATTATGAATTTTTTAATAAAAGAGTTAAGGTTACGCCAAAACATTTGTTTGAATCGTTGAAACAAAATTTGGATTCAGAGATTAAGGAGTTTAGCGTTATACCTCAGCATGTTCGTGTTTTTATGGCAGCTGGAAATTATGGAAAAAACTCCTATAATAGATATTTAGTCCTAAAAAATGTTGAGGGGGTTGGCAGTCTGGATTGTCGAGGAAAAGTTGCAGACTTTTCCGGCTCAAGAAACTCATATTTTACCCAGCACTACGAACTCGGAGAATTCCCTGTTCTGCAAACACCTGACGGCTATTCATTTACCGGTACTAATGACATAGATATTCCACTTAAAAGTGATAAATTCCGGCTTTTAGAAGCAACTTTAAGAGGAAGTTCTATTTCAGTTTCCATACGGGCGGCTAAAGCTGTGTTAAATCAAATGATGGAGAATATTCTATAGGGTTTTTACTTTATCAAGAATTTTTCTGAGTGCAATTTTTACGTGTGCATAATTTAGTCCTCCTTGCATATATGCAACATAGGGTTCTCTCATTGGACCGTCAGCAGAAAGTTCAATGGTAGAACCTTCTATAAAAGTTCCGCCCGCCATAATTACCTGATCTTCGTACCCGGGAATATATTCGGGTATCGGCGTTACATAGCCGTTAACAGGTGATAGAGACTGGATTGTTCGGCAAAACTGCTCTAACGGTTCCGGGGAATTGAATGTAATATTCTGTATTATATCAGTGCGTTTCTCGTTGTATTTAGGCGAGGAATTGTAGCCTATTTCGTCAAAGACTTTTGCCGCAAGAACAGCTCCTTTAACAGCTTCCGACACAACCGATGGTGACATAAAAAGTCCTTGGAAGATTAATCTGTGCTGATTGAACATTGCCCCGCCTTCACAGCCGATACCCGGTGCTGTTAACCTGTTTGCTGATTTATCGACATATTTAGCTTTACCGGCAATGTAGCCGCCGGCTTCGACAATTCCTCCGCCGGGATTTTTTATTAATGAACCTGCTATGATATCTGCCCCGACTTCTAGAGGTTCTTTATCTTCTACAAATTCGCCGTAACAATTGTCTACAAAACAAATACAATTAGGGTTTTGGCTTTTTACAGTATCGCAAATTCTGCCTATTGTGTCTATTGAAATGGATTTTCTCGTCGAATAGCCTTTTGAACGCTGAATAAGTACCATTTTAACCGAACTGTCAATTTTTTCTCTTATAGCATCAAGGTCAATATCGTTATTTTTGAGCGGAACTTCGTCATACAAAACTCCGTGAGCAATAAGTGAATCTTCTTTTGTGTCTTCATCGCCAAGAGTTCCGATAACTTCCTGCATAGTGTCGTAAGGTGCGCCAACAACGGATACTAATTTGTCACCAGGTCTGAGATTTCCAAACAAAACACAGGCAAGAGTGTGGGTGCCGGATGCAAAGTGTATTCTTGCAATGGCTTTTTCTGCTTTGAAAACATGCGCAAAAACTTTGTCTAACACTTCTCTGCCCATATCGTCATGCCCGTATCCGGAAACCGTGTAAAAATGTTCCGGAGCAACTTTGTTTTCTATAAAAGCGTTTAATACTTTTTCTTGATTGTAATCTCTTATTTCGTCTATAATTTCAAATTGTTCTTTTAATTCTTGTTCAGCTTTTTTTATAATTTCTTTGCTATTCATAATTACACCTCTATGAGTAAATTATATCACGAATGATATTTTATATAAAACAGACCCTGAAACAAGTTCAGGGTGACGTGAACTGTTCGTCATTCCGAACTCGTTTCGGAATCTGGTTTGATATTAATTTAATCGTTGTATAAATATTGCTTTACATATAAGTCAGGTGTATAATATTTTCCGAAAGGAGTTACTTATGTATCACGTTTATACCGAAAGAGATTATTCAGAATTTTCAAGAACATTAATCGGAGAATATACCGATTTAGACGAAGCTAAAGCTGTTGCAGAAAAAGCTATTAAAGAGGACAGCGAACTTAACTATATTATTATGGAAACAGACGGTCACGTAAACAATTACGGAGATTTGATAACGACTGTTGTTGCACAGAGTTAAAAAATCCCTCTCTTATTGAGAGGGATTTTTTTTATTCAATCATGTCGACTCTGCGTTTGTGTCTGTTGCCTTCAAAGCCGGTTTTAAGCCAAATATCTACAATATCAAGCGCAAGGTGTTCTCCGATAACACGTTCTCCCAGACAGAGTACATTAGCATTGTTGTGCGCCCTTGAAACTCTTGCGGAATACGTATCACTGCATAATGCAGCCCTGATTCCCCGAACCTTGTTTGCGGCAATCGACATTCCTATACCGGTTCCACAGATGAGAATCCCTCTGTTTGCTTTCCCGCTGATAACTCTTTCGCACACAGAACGTGCGATTTCAGGGTAATCGCATGATTCTTTTGTAAGAGTTCCCACATCGGTGTAGGGAATATTTCTTGAATTCAGGTAGTCGATAACTTTTTCTTTGTATTCATAGCCTGCATGGTCAGAGCCGATTACAACTTTCAAATCTTCCATAATAAACACCTCTTTCGTATACAACCCGCAACGAAGCGGGTATAATCTATTTATTTATTATACATTTTTTTTCAACTCTTGCCAATTCTGTATAAAATATTGTTACATTTTTTGCAATAAAAACTCCCCGAAGGGAGTTTTATGTAATTTATATCCGAAATTTATGCTTTTTGATTTAACTGTTCCATTATTTTAGCTATAATCTTATCTAAATTACTAGCTGCTGTATCTGAAATTTTTGTAGTCTCTGAATTTGTGTTAAGGAATCTTGTGCAATATTCTTGTTCTTTCTCACCAAGTTTTATTCCTTCATCGTTTGCTTTTTCTAATAAACTGTTTAATATTTGTTTTTGACAATCAAGTTTTTCTTTGTTTGTCCACCCGTATTCGGTATTGATTTGTCTCATTATACTATCACCAAGAAGTTTGTTTTCGTTATAACTGTTAAGAAATTTTTGAATGTTTGTGCTATCTAAATTTGTTGTAATATTTTTTATTGCGATTGTTTTTTCAGAATCGCTTGTGTATCCAACAAGAGCATCCGCTACTTTTTCGCCTACTATTGTGCCGTCTGGTTTAGGGGTGACTACGACTTCTGGTAGAGTTCCAGCATCATATATTTGTTCCTCAGCTGGTGCTGTAGCTGCTGGAGTTGGCGTTTGAGACGCTATGCTTCCGAATGTTAAGCCTTTACTAAAGTTTTCCTGACCCTTATGTTGTACTAATTCCGGTGTTCCGTCTTCTTTTGTTTCAAGTGTATATTCATTTTGAGAAGCGGTTTGTCCGTTCATTGATTTGCAGGTGTAAAGCGGTTTACCATCGCTTGTTGTGCCTGTTAATTCATACGTATAGGTATGTGGTGTGCCTGATGAAGTGGCCGTAATTGTGAATTCCTTAGGCGGCTGTCCTTCTTCGCCGGCTTGAGTTATGTTAAATTTACCTGAAATGTTTTGTGTTTTTCCACTTGCATCTCTGCAAACCATGTTGCTCAAGTCATTCCACTTGATACTATTTTCTTCTTGGGCACCTTCTTCTTGTGTCGGTGGTTCTTCTTGAGGAGTTTCTTGCAGAATTTCTTCTGCAACTTGTTCCGGAGTTTGTTGTGTAGGTGCCGGTGTATTTCTTCCAATAACTGCATCGTTATTAGTTTGCTGTTGAGCCGGTGTTGCTGAGCCTGTTTCTTTGCCTCCGCCAACACCGAACAATTTAAGTATTCCGCCGAGCAATGTTGAGCCAAGTCCGATGCCTAGAAGCCACTTCATACCTTTGCTCATTCCGCCGTCATCGTGATTGCAGCAGCTTCCGTAGTTATAGTCATAGTTAAAGCCTGTATTGTATCCCGAACCAAAGAAATTGTTCTGGATATATGTTGTGTGATTTGACGCAGCTTTGTATCCCTGCCATTGTCCTGGTCTGAATGGCTGACGTCCTATCGGGCGATATTGTGCTCTTGTAATACTGCTAAAACTCATGTCTTATCCTCGGTTTTTACTCTCTTGTATATATAAAGTATATACTGATTAAATAATTGCCTTTTTTGATTGATGTTTGTTTACATTTCTTAATAATGCCTTAAAAGCCGGAATTTTCCGGCTCTTAATTATTCTTCTGTTTTATCTTTGGTTATCTTGACTTCTCCGTTTTCCATTGCTGTTTTAATGTCTTTATCTGAGAAGCCTTGTTTCCTTAATTGTTCCGTAACTTCTGCGCCGCTTCCTTGAATTTTACCTATTGATTTTCCGTTAATTGTTCCTGTTGCCGTATAATTAGTTGAGGTTTTTGGTTTAAATTCGTTTCCGTTGTATTCTTTATAATTAGGATTATCAAAGTTTGTATTTGGTGTAACTTTGCCATTTATATCCAGTTTGTAATTTTTGAATTCATTTGGAAGTTCTATGTTTGCCGGCATACCATCTGCGTCTTTGCTTACTCCGCATTCTTGTTTTAATTGTGTCCACAGTTCTTTTGCGTCAGCAAAACTTATAGGGTTGCCATTTTCATCTTTGTATTTTGCCATTATTATGTTTGCCCAGGTGTCGCCGTGTTGAACTGTGTAGCTTGTAGTTTCTTTTATTTCTTGTTTTTCCACCTTTAGTATATCTTGTGCCAGTGGTTTATTTTCCGGTTTTTCTACTTTAGTTTTATTTTTTCCTTCATCGACTTTGCTGCTGTCATCAGTACTGTTGCTGCCATTTACAGTATCTGTTTTTTTGCCGTCATCAACTTTAGCATCGTTCTTTTTATCGTCAACATTATTTCCATCGGTATTTCTACTTGTATCTGTTGACACGGTTGCAGCACCTCCGCCAACACCGAACATTTTAAGTATTCCGCCGAGCAATGTTGTACCAAGTCCGATACCTAAAAGCCATTTCATGCCTTTGCTCATTCCGCCGTCATCATGATTACAGCAGGTTCCGTAGTTGTAATTATAACCATAATTATAATTAAATCCTGAGCCATAACTGCTGCCGAAAAAGTTATTCTGAATATAGGTTGTGTGATTTGACGCACCTTTATAGCCCTGCCACTGCCCCGGTCTGAATGGCTGGCGGCCGAGAGGTTTGTAATTAGCTCTTGATATAGTACTGAAACCCATATTCTTTCCTCTTATATACTCTCTTGTATATATAAAGTATATATTGTTAGAAAAATTGCTTTTCTATAAATGTTTTGTGTAACATTTATTAACAATCCTCCCTTTTGTTATATATTATGCCCAAATTGTTGTCTTTTTTAACTATATGTCAAGACCTCCGAACATCTGCAGGGAGGTTACTTTTTGGAGCAGAGGGTAATTGTTTATATCGTTTGTTTTTAGAAAATCAATAGCTTCTTGTCTTGCTATTTCAAGAATTTTGGCATCTCTCACAATATCGGAGATTATCAAATCAGGCAGACCGCTCTGGCGAGTCCCGAGAAATTCTCCCGGGCCTCGTAATTGTAAATCTTTTTCTGCAATTACAAACCCGTCATTTGTCTGGGTCATGATGTTTAAGCGTTCTTTAGTTTCTTGGGAACGGGTAGAGCTTACCAGCACGCAGTATGATTGTAGCTGGTTACGCCCAACTCTCCCCCTCAACTGGTGAAGTTGTGACAAGCCGAAGCGTTCTGCATTTTCTATAATCATTACTGTTGCATTCGGGACGTCAACTCCAACTTCAACTACTGTTGTTGATACCAAAATGTCATACTTCTTATTTTTAAAATCATCCATGACTTGTTCTTTTTCGTCATTTTTAAGTTTGCCGTGCAGAAGTCCGATTTTGTATTGCGGGAAAATTTCATTTTGTAATTTTTCAGCTTCTATTGTGGCAGCTTTAGCTGAAAGAGTTTCACTTTCTTCAATAAGCGGATATACGACGTATGCCTGTCTACCGGAGTCGATTTCTCTTTTTATAAGATCATAGACTTGTTTATGAGAACTTGTTAGTGT
>USHE01000089.1 GCA_900554385.1 uncultured bacterium
TGTAGTAAGTCCGAAAATGTTTGCGCCGTGTCTTAGTACTGCACCGCCGCCTATGAAACCGATACCTGTTACAACCTGTGCGGCAACACGTGCGGTATCTCTTATCCCTGTAGAATTTTCAACGGAAACATTATCTCCTGTCGCTAATGTTGGAAAACCGTATACCGACAATAACGTAAATACACACGCACCAACGCAGACAAGTATATTTGTCCTCAAGCCTGCATATTTGTTCGTCATTTCTCTTTCCAAACCTATTGCAAAGCTTAATAATACTGCACACAACAAACGGATTACGACAGTTATTTCAGTTTGCACAACAGGATTATTCAAAAAATTTTCCATCATCTTACCTTACTTTTTGGGTCTAAAACATCTCTTATTGTATCACCAATAAGGTTAAACGCCAACACCGCAATAAAAATTAAAAATCCCGGTGTCAAAAGCCAGGGTCTGTAGATAATGTTTGTGTATTCCTGAGCTTCTTTTAGCATATTGCCCCAGCTTGCGTCAGGCTGTTGAATTCCAAGCCCCAGAAAGCTTAATCCTGATTCTGATAGGATGTATGATGGAACGGATAATGTCATTGCTACAATTACAAAGCTTGCAGTCTGCGGAAGAATATGTTTTATGATTATACGAAGTCTTGACGCCCCGATTGACTTTGCTGCCTGCACAAATTCCTGATTTTTAACAGAAAGAACCATACCTCTGACAACTCTTGCAAAACCTGCCCAGCCTATGAGTGCAAGAATTATGACGATTAATATAAACCGCTGAATGCTTGTCATTCCAGATGGCAATATTGATGCTAATATTATCAACAGGTAAAAGCTTGGAATTGACATAACCGCTTCTGCAAATCGCATCATAAGAGTGTCTGTAATTCCGCCAAAGTATCCTGCGATACCGCCGTACAAAAGTCCTATAGGGAAAAGTACAAACAGTGCCAGAAATCCGATTGTCATTGAAATTCTTCCGCCAAACAGCAATCTGGAGAATACATCACGCCCGTTTATATCAGTACCGAGAAGAAATAATCTTCCGTCCCTGTCTGTGGTTATAAGGTGTCGTTTCATAGGAATTAGCCCTAAAAATTTGTACGGCTGACTTTGTGAAAAGAATTTTATGTAGTGTTTTTGATTTCTGTCTAAATCGTAAGTTATACGCAAATTTTCGCTGTCAAAATTTCTTATATAATTATATGTGTATGGTTTTGAAAGTTTGCCGTGTTCATTAATTACAAAAATCTTAGACGGCGGAACATAGGCCATAGTTCTGTCCGAAAAATCTTTTGTATACGGTGCAATAAAATCCGCAAAAAATAATGCAAGATAGATTACCGCCAAAACAATAAGGGCGATTTTTGCAAATTTATCTTTCATTAATTGTTTAAAAACTTCTCTAATCATGCCTTCACCCTAATCCTCGGGTCTGTGATAATGAGAAGAATATCGGCAATTAAATTACCGAGGATAAGCATAATCGCACCCATCATTAACGACGCCATTACAAGATTTATGTCTGATTTTAATACCGCTTCAAGAATTAACCTGCCAAGTCCAGGATATTGAAAGACGTATTCTGTCAGTGCCGCTCCGCTTAACAGTCCCGCAAACTCAAACCCCAGAAGTGTAATCATAGGATTAATTGCATTTCTCAAAGCGTGTTTATATATTACATCAAATTCGCTTAATCCTTTTGCCCGTGCAAATTTTACATAATCACTGTCCAAAACGTCAAGCAGATTAGCCCGCATTTGTCTTTGTAATCCGGCAAGAGAAAGTGTAAAAAGAACTGTTACAGGCAGTATTAAGTGGTGTGTTATGTCCCACACCTGCTGAGCAAATGAAAGTTCGAGAAAATTAGAACTGGTTAATCCGCCTATCGGAAAACAACCTGTCTTAACCGCAAAAATTAACAATAAAACTGCAAAGAAAAATGATGGAATTGCCATTCCGATACTGGTGAGAACTGTAAGTATTCTGTCGGTTTTAGACCTCCATTTGAGAGCTGCAAGTACACCGAGCGGAATACCTGCAATCCACGTCAAAGCGATTACAATTGTAGTTAAAAGCAGAGTGTTCGGGATTCTTTCCTTGAGTTTTGCCGCAACGCTTTCTCCGTTTGATGTTATCCCTAAATCTCCTTTTATAAAAGATTTAGCCCATTTGCCGTATTGAACTATTATAGGTTTATCAAGTCCAAGTCGCTCTGTTTCTTTCTGCAAGGTTTCCTGTGAAACTGACGGGTTAAGTCTTAGTTCGGCAAGCGGGTCTACCGGGCTTAGTCTTATTATAAAAAAGCTCAATAAGGATACTATTATTAAAAGCGGTATTGATTGTAGTATTCGTTTTAGTATGTAGATGAATATTTGCATTAAGACCCCTCACCTGCCCTTCGGGTATCCTCTCCCGCAAGGGGCGATGAATTTATATAAATTTCCTCTATATTATGAGTAATTCCGCCAAGCGGTGTCGGATATACGTTTTTAAATTTCGTTCGTATTGCCGAAATCCTTAACGGTGAATAGATGTAAATAAACGGTTTTTCTTCGTATGCAATCGCCTGATATTCGTCATAGAATTTTTTACGAGCCTCAAAATCCGTTGCTAAAGCCCCTTGAGTATAGAGGTAATCTATTCGTTTTTCCCACGGGTAGCGGTCATCTTTTGTATAGCCTGCCGGTCTTTGGTTGAACATGTGGAGTGTTCCGTTTGACATCCAAACGTTTTTACCGCCGTTTGGTTCAAGCGGTGAACCTGTTAAGCCCATTATAACCATATCCCAATCAAGCGTGTTTACAAGTTTATTAACAAGTGAATTAAATTCAATCGGTTTGAAATTAACTTTCATACCCAAATCTTCCAAATCCTGTTTTACCATAACTCCGATGGCTTCGCGTTCTGTGTTTCCTGCGTTTGTATAAAGACTAAATTCAACGTGATTTCCGTATTTGTCCAGAAGATGCCCTTTTTTATCCCAGCGATAACCTGATTTTCTTAAAAGTTCTTTTGATTTTTCTATATCACGGTCGTAAGGTTTTAGCGTTTTATTTAAAAAGATAGAGTTCAGGCTTTCTGCTGTATAAAGCGGTGCGCCAAGTCCGTTGGCGATATTTAGTACCATATTTTTTCTATCTATTGCATAATCGACAGCTTGTCTGAAATTTTTATCCTGAAACCAGAGTTGTTTTTTAGGTTCTACGTGGAATTCTCCGTCTTTGTTACGGCGATTATTCAGGTTAAATGTCCCATACATAGTTCCTGTATCAGGTCCAAGGTTGTATATTTTGAAATTTGAATGTTTTTCAAGCTCTTTAAATCTTGCAACATTCGCCCCCTGAAGTCCTATGACATCCAGCTCTCCGCCTTCAAATTTCAAAACTTCATTATTGATATCTCCGACAATCAGATAGACAAGTTTATTCAGATACGGGAGTTTTTGGTCATCTTTGTTTATGATGTAATAATTCGGATTACGTTCAAATACAACACGTTGTGCCGGTACGTACTCTTTAAGTCTGAATGCCCCTGAGGTGACAAAAGTTTTCGGGTCTGCGTTCGTAGATAGGAAGGTGTCAAAATACTCTTTACCTTTTTTTACTGCAGGTTCAAAAACGTGTTTTGGCGCAATTGGGGAAGATAGCATTCTTATAAAAGGTGCAAAAGATTTCGGCGTTTTGAATTCTACCGTGTAGTCATCTATTTTTTTGACCGTAGGAAGTTTGCCGTCTATTACAATTGAATCTCTGATTGACGTGTTTCCGTAGCCGTCAAGAATTATGTTTTGCCAGGTAAATACCACATCATCTGCAGTGATAGGTTTTCCGTCAGACCATTTTATCCCTTTTCGTAAATGTATTAAATACGTATCGCCGTCGACTGAAAAATCTTTAGCCAGACGCGGAATAGGTTCTCCGGTCACTGCGTTGGTTGATAACAGTCCGTCGTACATAATTTCTGATAATAGTGATGATATATTATCTTTTGTATTAAAAGGGTTAAACGTTTTCGGACCTTCCCCTATTGTGGAAGCAACAAGTGTTCCGCCGAATTTCCCGATTGGAGCTTGTGATTGCAGGTAATCAGTGCCGTTTATCGTGACGTTTTTTTGTTCGTTCTGATAATTCAAGTCTTCTTGAATAGCTTTTGAAACGGACGAGGTTGGTGTAGTATACGGTTTGTCCGCATAAAAACACGATTTTGCAAAAATTGCCGTTAAAATTATTACCAGTACAACATAACCCGCTCTTTTCATAACTTTAGTTTACCATAAAAAATCTCGTTGTTTATAGGCAGGGTGGATAAATCTTTGTAACTTTTGTTAAAAATCTATCGACAAACAGGCATGTTTATTATAAGATTGTGCTACATGTAGAAATATAAATAGAAAAGGAGAATTTTAACATGCAGGTTATATTAAAAAAAGACGTCCAAAACCTTGGTGAAGCAGGTGATTTGGTTAACGTAAAAGACGGTTATGCAAGAAACTTCCTTCTTCCTCAGAATGTGGCAGAAGTTGCTACTGAAGGTGCGCTTCAAAACCGTGAACAAAATTTGGCAAGAATTAAAGCTAAACAAGAAAAACTTCACAAAGAAGCTCTTGAAGTTGCTGAAAAAATTGAAAAATTCGGCGAATTGAAACTATCTGCAAAAGCTGGTGAATCAGGCAAATTGTTCGGTACTATTACCACTAAAAAATTGGCTGAAGAATTACAGGCTCAAGCTGGTATCGAAGTTGACAGAAAGAACGTTTCTCTTAACGCTCCTATCAACAAAATTGGTGAATACACTATGCTTATCAAATTGACTTCTAAAGTTAAAACTGAATTGAAAGTTTCTGTTTCAGCATCAGAAGTTGTTAAAGAAGCTATTGAAGAAGAAGTTTCTGAAGAAGCATAGGTGTTGTATTGCGGATGAGAGATTTGAGCAAATTAAAACTTAATTGTCTTGCAATCGGTTCTCTACCGCACAACAATATTAATAAAGCTATGGCTCTTGTGGAAGATTGCTTTTTGAATGTTCCGTTCTGGCCTCAGCTTACTAAAATTAACAAAAATGAAGACATGATTATCCAGTTTCTGGAGAAAATGCCTTCATTTTTTATTGGAAAAGATTATCTCGATACGGAATACGATGCGTTTTTTGATGACTTGGAACAGTTTTTTATGGATTACGAAGAAGTTGTGTCTGATGTAAACTCTGATGTTCTTGATAAGTATGCAGTGTCTGAGGAATTTTCTTCATCATTTCCGGAATTTATAAAGCTTGTTAAGAAAAATAGGCCTGATTTTGCAAAGGGTCAAATTGTAGGGCCGTTTACCCTTTCAACAACTCTTGTGGATAAAGAGGGCAAATGTGCATTTTACGATGAAACTCTACGTGAAATAATTGTGAAAACCCTTACCTTAAAGGCTTTGTGGCAGATTAAACAGATAAGGTGTGCAAATCCTGATACAATTCCGATTATTTTTATTGATGAACCTTCTATTTCGCAGTTGGGAACTTCTGCATTTGTCACAATTTCTGATGATGATGTCAGAGAGATGTTTCGTGAAGTTTCTGATGCAATTAAGTCCGCAGGTGCTTTGAGTGCTATTCATTGCTGTGGAAAGTGTGATTGGGCAGTACCTATTTCAGCCGGCGTTAATATTATTAATTTGGATGCTTATTCTTTTGCTCAAAATCTGAGCTTATTTAAAAATGAGGTTGCGTGTTTCCTTAAAAATGGCGGAAAAATTGCGTGGGGAGTTGTTCCTACTCTTGATAAAGAGGCTTTGGAGAATGCTGACTTAGAAGTCCTTGCTCAAAAATTTGATGAGGCTGTAAGATATTTGACCGATAAAGGGATTGATAAAGATTTGATTATTGATAATTCAATGATTTCTCCTTCTTGCGGGGCTGGGTCATTGAGTGAAGATTTGGCTGAAAAGGCTATGAAATTAACAAAAGATTTGTCTGATATATTGAAAAAGAGGTATTAATTTGACTTTTAAACTTGCAATTACAGGAAAAAGCGGGAGTGGTAAAACTACTATTGTTAAAGCATTTTTGAGGATTTTTCAGGAACTTTTTCCAGATAAGTCTATTCTTCTTTTTGATAATGATTTGTCGAGTGAACTCGGGCATAGTTTTGGACTTGACGTAAGAAATACTATTTACGGTATAAGAAGCGGTAAGCACGAGTATAAGACAGGAATTCCCGAGGGAATGTCAAAACAAGAATTTGTAGAGTGGGCAATGGAAGATATTGTGGTCGAAATCGCTGATAATGTAGATTTAATTGTATCCTGGTTTGTCGGCTCAAAAGATTGCCGCTGCCCTATTACGGGACAGGTTAATGATGCTGTTTTGAAGCTGATTAATCGATATGATATAGTCGTTTTTGATTGTGAATTTGATTTGAAATACCTAAATCAGCTTGTTGATACTAATATTGATTCAACTCTGATTATTGCAAATCCGTCGGAAGAATCTGCTTATCTTGCAAAAAGAATCGAAGAATTTAGCGCAAAATATGCTGCGGGAAATCAGCTTGGTGTTATTATTAACAAAGTTGAAAACAATAATATAACTTCTGTTTATGATATGCTGAAAAAATACGACTTGGATGTTCTGGGTGTCATTCCTTATGACCACGAATTAGAAAAACATCCAATTGAAAAAGATTCAAAAGTTGTAGAAGATGCAATTAAGCAGTTTTATTTCAGATTAAACCTGCCTCAGGTAAAAAATTAGGAGAGAGTATGACTGTAATTCTTGACGGTAAAAAGTTAAGAGATGACCTTTTAGATGGGCTTAAGGGTAAGCTTTCTTACTATGTAAATGCGCCAAAACTCGTGGTTATTCTGGTAGGTGATAATCCTGCAAGTAAAATTTATGTAAATAACAAAAAGAAAACTGCCGAAAAGTTAGGAATTAATTCGGTTGTATTAAATTATCCATCTGATATTTCAGAGGAAGAATTAGTTAGAAAAATCTATGAATTAAATCAGGATAAGTCTGTTAATGCTATTCTTGTTCAATTGCCTTTGCCTGAACATATTAATAAAAATACTATTATCAATGCGATTTCACCTATAAAGGATGTGGATGGTTTTACTCCTGAAAATTCCGGAAAACTTCTTGCCGGTGAAACGCCTTATGTTTACCCTTGTACTCCTAAAGGAATTCTTCTTTTGCTGGATAAATATGGCATAGAGATTGAGGGTAAACATGTTGTAATTGTCGGTCGTTCTAATATTGTCGGAAAACCGCTTGCCGTAATGATGTTAAATCGAAATGCAACGGTGACTGTTTGTCATAGCCGTACTAAAAACCTTTCAGAAATTACAAAATCAGCAGATATTTTAATCTCCGCGGTTGGTCGTAATATTATTAGTGCGGATATGGTAAGCGTCGGAACGATTGTTATTGATGTC
>USHE01000090.1 GCA_900554385.1 uncultured bacterium
ATTTTTCAAAAATGCCATAGACACAAGTTATATTGAAGCGCTGCTGGCTGAACAGCAGGAAACAGAAGAATAAGAAAGTTGGTGCGATTTGATAAATCATCGAGAACAGAAAACACGACTGATGACCATTCGGGATTTATCCCTGCGCTATGAAGGCACAGACCATTCCAGAGAGACCCTTGCTCTCAGTGGCGTTAACCTGGATATTATGGAGGGGGATTTCATCTGTGTGCTGGGTCCGTCAGGCTGCGGCAAAAGTACGCTGCTGCGGCAGCTCAAACCCGTTCTCGCGCCGCATGGACGCAGAAACGGTGAAATCCTGTTCGACGAAAAAAAGCTCGATGAACTGCCCCAGCGCGAACAGGCTGAAAGAATCGGCTTTGTGCAGCAAAGCCCGGAGAATCAGATCGCGACCGACAAGGTCTGGCACGAGCTGGCGTTCGGGCTGGAATCCCTCGGCTGTGACACGCCGACCATTCGCCGCCGCGTTGCGGAAATGGCGAGCTTTTTCGGGATACAGACATGGTTTTATAAGCCGGTCACAGAGCTGTCCGGTGGGCAAAAGCAGCTCTTGAATCTTCAATGAGATATCTTGCTATGGATTTAGGTAAAAAAGGTGTTAGAGTTAACTGTATTTCAGCCGGTGCTGTTAAAACTCTTGCTGCTAAAGGTATTTCTGGATTTGATAAAATGCTTAAGGCCGCAGTTGCAAAAGCTCCGCTTAAACGTAACGTTTCATTGGAAGATGTCGGTAAAGCAGGTTTGTATTTAGCTTCTGACTTATCTACAGGTACAACAGGTCAAATCCTTTATGTGGATTGCGGCTGTCACGCAGTTTATGCGTCTTTGGATGAAATGGAAATTATTGCTAATTCTATTCCAAAAGCATAAGGGTTATATTAAAAAAGAAAAAGCTCTCGAGAAATCGGGGGCTTTTTTTATTTTTTGTCTTGGATAATTTCAATTATTTTGCATACAGTGTCGAGTTCTTTTGGGGAAGATTTTCGTATAAGTTTCATCAGCTTGCTTTCTTCAGTTTTGATTTTTTTGCTGTTTTCTGAATAGAAGACGTTTACATCAATATTAAGAGCCTTGATTATTTTTAAAAAAGTTGGAACACTCGGGTAATGGACACCTCGTTCAATTTTCCCCAGTTGTTTTTCGTCAATATCTGCCATTTCCGCAAGCTCAAACTGTGTTAAATGCTGTGCTTTTCTGTGTGTACGTATCAATTCACCGGTTTTTATACTGTCGAGAGTTTCCATAAAATACCTCACATGTGCGTTCTTTTTATAATAATAAGGATATAAACATAACAAGCATACGTATAATACGGTTTAAAATATTGACAATGGAGCGCATGCGCGTTATAGTTATGATTAATTTCTAAAATTTATGATTTTGTATGTAACCATTGTGTGCCAGTCGTCACGGTGACATTTAAAAATAAATAGTATATACTAAAAAATAGTATTATATTGGAGGTAAAAATGATAAGGTTTGGATTTACGTTAGCTGAAGTTTTGATAACTCTTGGCGTTATCGGGATTGTTGCCGCAATGACTTTGCCTGCACTAGTTCACAATTACCAGGAACAGGAATATGTCACAAGGTTGAAGAAAAGCGTGTCAGCTTTAGAACAGGCTAAAATTCGAGCTATGGATGAGAATAACTTAGATTTTCAATATATGGGGTATGGCGGAGTTTATATACAATCTGAACAAGAAAAATTTGCAAATTATTTTAAACCTTATTTTAATGTATTGAGAGATTGTGCAACACCTTCAAATAATAATACTCTTTGTATTGGCAATAATCGTGACTTTTATCAAATAAACCGAAAAACTAAGGCAAATCAATATGCCGATAATACTTTTAGAGGTTTTGTGAGTGCTGATGGGGTTTCTTATTTTTTCTATGTAGCAAGAAGTCTTGTTATTATTGATGTTAATACTCCGAATAAAGCTCCTAATTCATTGGGTCATGATGTTTTTGTTTTTCATTTTGATAAGAAAGGAAAATTGACTGCAGGGTTGGGAACTGAAAATGTTAATACGTTAGAAGAATGCAAAACAGTGGGAAATACGTGTGGGCAGTGGGTTTTATTATATGAAAATCAAGCCTATCGCCGCTGTCCGGATAAAGTGGAATACGGCGGTAAAACCAAATGTTAGTTGTTATCTAAATTTAGGTAAGGTATAACATATTTACACTAAATACCATATAAATAGTCACCCTGAACTTGTTTCAGGGTCTCAAATAAACAGATGCTGAAACGAGTTCAGCATGACAATCTTGACTGAATCTGGTGTAAACTTGTTATACCTTACCTAAATTTTTAGCTTTTGAATATTTATTTTTAAAAAACCTTTTTTGTGCTATCCTTAAGTTATACGAAAAATAAAGAGGGATTTTTTATGACAGCAATAAAGATTGATGATTTACCTACGGTTTATGATGCCCAGGAAACAGAAGGCAGTATTTATAAGTTTTGGGAAGATAACGGTTATTTCCGCGCTGATGCTAAAAGTGCAAAACCGCACTATTCTATAGTTATTCCACCGCCTAATGTTACTGGTGTTTTGCACATGGGACACGCTTTGGATGAAACTTTACAGGATATTCTTGTCCGCTATCACAGAATGAGCGGTTTTGAAACCCTATGGGTTCCGGGAACCGACCATGCCGGACTTGCTACCCAAAACGTTGTAGAAAAACAACTCGCAAAAGAAGGGCTTACCCGTCACGATTTGGGCAGAGAAAAGTTTATTGAAAAAACTTGGGAATGGACTAATAAGCATAAAGGAGCTATTCTTGACCAGTGTAAACGTCTTGGGGCGTCTTTTGACCGTTCTAGAGAAAGATTTACTTTCGATAAAGGCTGTTCTGATGCTGTAAAAGAGGTTTTTGTAAGACTTTACGAAAAAGGTTTGATTTATAAAGGTAAATATATCGTAAACTGGTGTCCTCGTTGTCAGTCTGCTATTTCGGATGTTGAAACTGAATATGAAACAGAACAAGGGCACATGTGGGAAATTTCTTATCCTGTTAAAGGTGAGTCAGGAGCTATAATTGTTGCAACTACACGTCCTGAAACTATTTTCGGTGATGTGGCTATTGCAGTACACCCTGATGATCATAAGTATTCGGAATTAGTCGGCAAAACTGTTATAATTCCGCTTTCCGGCAGAGAAATTCCGATTATTGCGGATGAATATGTTGATAAATCTTTCGGAACCGGGGCTGTTAAGATTACTCCGGCGCACGATCCTAACGACTTTGAGGTAGGTCAGCGGCATAACCTTAAGCCTATCTGGGTAATCGATGGTGAAGGTAAGATGAAGGCTTGCGGTGAAGTTCCGCCTGAACTTCACGGATTAGACAGATATGAAGCAAGAGAAAAAATTATAGGTATGCTTTCTTATAATAATTTCCTTCTAAGGACGCGTGACCACGAACATAACGTAGGTAAGTGCCAGCGTTGCGGTACTACAATTGAACCGCTGCTTTCGGAACAATGGTTCGTAAAAATGGAACCGCTTGCGAAAGAAGCTATTGCGGCTGTTAAAGATGGCAGAATCAAATTTGTTCCTGACAGATGGGAAAAGAATTACCTTGGCTGGATGGAAAATATTCGTGACTGGTGTATTTCCCGTCAAATCTGGTGGGGGCATCAAATCCCTGCTTATTACCATAATCAGACCGGTGAAATGGTTGTTGCAAGAGAAAATCCTGATCCTGAAAATTATACGCAAGACCCTGATTGTCTTGATACCTGGTTTTCATCAGGTCTTTGGCCTTTTTCAACTATGGGGTGGCCGAATACTGACAGCGATGATTTCAAAAAATTCTATCCAACGACAACACTTGTAACCGGTTTTGATATTATTTTCTTCTGGGTTGCAAGAATGATTACCATGGGTCTTGAATTTACAGGGCAGGCTCCTTTCTCAACCGTTTATATTCACGGTTTAATCCGTGATGAAAAAGGTCAAAAAATGTCTAAATCAAAAGGAAATACAATTGACCCTGTTAAAATTATTGATAAGTACGGCTGTGACGCTTTGAGATTTACAATGACTTCTCTTTGCACTTATGGCGGTCAGGATATTAAAATGAGCGAAGAAAGATTTGAGTATGGCAGAAACTTTGCCAACAAAATCTGGAATGCCTCAAGATTTGTTTTGATGAACCTTGAAGGGGTCGATAATAAAGATATTGACTTTGATAATCTCACTATTGCTGATAAATGGATTTTGGATAAACTTAATTCAACAGCAAAAGAAGTTAATGAAAATATCAAAGAATTTAGAATTGGCGAAGTTGCTCACGTGTTGTATGATTTCTTCTGGAATTCATATTGCGATTGGTATGTAGAAATTGCCAAAATCCAATTGAACGGAAGTCATTCCGAACTTGATTCGGAATCTTCTGATAAAGAGATCCTGAAACAAGTTCAGGATGACTGAAAATTAAATACCCAACGAGTATTGAGATATGTTCTTGATATGTCATTGAGAATGCTTCATCCGATTATGCCGCATATTACAGAACGAGTATGGCAGTTAATTCCTAAAAATAGTGAATTTCCTGCGATAATTGTTTCTGAATTCCCTGTTTGTGAGGACAAGCTTGCATTCCCTCAGGAAGCAAAAGAGATGGAACTTGTGTTTGAAACGATTAAGTCTTTGAGAAATGTTCGCCAAAGCTTTAATATTTCAACTTCATTAAAAATGGATATTGAAATTAGAGCAACAAAAGACGAAAAACCGATATTTGAAGCAATTGAAGCGTATATACAGCGTCTTGCAAAGGTAGAAAATATTTCTTATGCTGATGTAGATGCACCGATACCGCAAAAAACTGCAACAGCAGTAGTTTCGGCTTCAAAAATAGTTCTTTCTTTAGAAAATCTGATTGATTTCAATGAGGAAATAGCCCGTCAGCAGAAAAAGCTTGATAAGTTAACAGGTGAAAAGAAATCTTTGCTAGGCAGAGTCAACAATCCTAAGTTTGTTGCAAATGCTCCGCAGGATTTAATCGAACAGACAAAGGCAAGAATTTCCGAAATTGAAATTCAAGAGCACGCAATCAATGAATTGATAACTTCTTTAAAATCTTAAGAATTGTAAATATGTTAAGACTAAAAACAGGACATTTGGCAAATATGCGGATGTCCTGTTTTGATATATTTATAATTTAAAATAAATAGAAAGGAAGTGTGCAAAATGGCAATACAAAAAGCCGGATGGAATTTCGCAGAAATGGCAGCAAAACAAGGCAAAAAGTTAATGAGTGTTCCTTTGAAAGATAAGGCAACCGCAAAGATTTTATGGAATGATAATGCTGTTGATTGTTATGTAATGAAAAAAGGAAAACTTGTAGAAGGCCGCGGTTATCAAGGTCCTGCAAATTGTGTATTAGAAGAATTCGGTCTGATTTTAGATAAACTCCAAAAGATAGCCGAACCGGGTTTTGATATTTTGAAGTGCTTACTTAAATAAAGTCTTAATTAATGTTAAGTAAATTTAAAAAACCTTTACATATTGACAATCGTCTGCTAAAATAGTAGCAACGTTAATAGATAATGTTTTATACAATGGAGTAAAGATGACATCAAGTGAATTAGATTTTGAAGAATTATTGAAACAGTATGACTACAAGTTTCAAAAAGGTGACCTTGTAAAAGGTATTGTTTGCGGCTATGACGGTCATGGCGTGATGGTAGATATCGGTGCAAAAACTATTGCCGTTGTGCCTACCCGTGAAGCTGTTGAAAAAGATGAAAAAGTTGAAGATAAGTTTCAAAAAGGTCAGGAATATGAATTTTTGATTATCAGAGAAGAAGATGAAGACGGAAAATTCCTTCTGTCTAAAAAGAAAGTTGATTTTGCCTACGCTTGGAAAGAACTTGAAAAAGCAAAAGCTGCTGATGAAACGATTCTCGGTATAGTTGCCGGAGTTGTTAAAGGTGGTGTCCTTGTTGAGATTTCCGGCGTAAGGGGTTTTGTTCCTTCATCTCAGTTACGAGCTAAGGAAACTGATTTGGAAGTAGGGTCAAAAATTGAATTGAAAATTTTGACTCTTGATAGTCAACAAAATAACTTTATTCTTTCTAACAAAAAAGTTTATGACGATAGTGCAGTAGAAGCCAGAAAGAATGTATTCTCTCAAATCGAACCCGGTCAAGTAGTTAAGGGTGATGTTGTAAGAATTACCGATTTTGGTGCATTTATTGACCTTGGCGGAATTGACGGACTTCTTCCGTTGTCCCAGCTTTCCTGGAGATGGATTGATCATCCGACAGATATTTTGAATGTTGGCGATAAAATTGATGTTGAAGTTATTGCTGTTGACCATGATAAACAACGCGTATCTTTGAGTTTGAAAAATTTAGAACCGGATCCGTGGTTAGAGGCTGAAAAACAAATCAAAGAAGGCGATAAGGTTGAAGGTACTATCACAAGAATTAAACACTTTGGTGCTTTTGTTGAAGTATTCCCTGGTGTTGAAGCTTTGTTGCCTCATAATGAGGTTGTTGAACTTCAAAACAGAGATGGCAATATTTTGCAAGTAGGTGATAAAATTATGACTTATATCATGAAATTTAATCCTACAGACAAAAGAATTGCGCTTACGGTTACTGAACCTCAGCCGGAAACAGAAGATTAACATTCTAAAACTAAAATATAAAAAAGACCGCTTCCACAGACGGTCTTTTTTTTGAACTTTACAATTTTGATTAAATTTTATATAATCTCTTTATGCCAAGGAAGTCCAAGAAAAATTTTTCTTATAAAAATAAATTTATAGTATTTGTCTTTTCTTTTTTGACTATTGCTGGCGGCTTTTTTTATTTTACGTTGAATTATGTTCCGCAGCGACTCTACGATACGCAGGAAATGCGTTCTGGCATGAAAGAAGCTTATTACGTAAGTCAGTGGTGCAGAGATGATTTTGGTAAACGTGAATTCATGCTTTGGGATTTAACCAGAGTAGATTGTTTGACAAAAGATTATGCGATTGAATTTGATTTTGCAAAGAAATGGGCAGAAAGTGCAGGGCAGTCTTTATATTATTCAAAAATGACAGGAAAACTTCCGGCCGTGGTGCTTATATTAACCAAATTGTCTGATTATAGATATGTAAAACGGCTTGAACGTTTGGATAGTGGCATTAAAGTTTTTTTGATAAAAGCCTTTTAATATCCGGCTTGGTAAAGTTTTTTTAAAACAATAATGTCATTCTCGCTTGGTGTTGAAATGTTTTTTTGATGTGGAACAAACATGATGTCATTAACATCAATTCCATGCCCAAGACCAAGAGCATGCCCGAATTCATGCAGGATTGCACAATAAATACTTAATTCTGTTGTATCTTTCCCTGAATACTCATTTGGT
>USHE01000091.1 GCA_900554385.1 uncultured bacterium
CTGCCGGAATACCCGATATTACGGCATCTTATTCAACAGGCAGACAGTATACTTCAAGTTTACTTTTCACATCTTTTATAATTCTATCCGCATTTTTTAGCTGCTGAGTATCTATCTCCAAAAGCCAGTGCGAATCCATAGCTCCCTCTAAAAACAGCAAATTCGGATTTTCATTAACAACACAAATATAAATTTCTTTACCGTTAAGGTTAAGATACTTTATTGAATTAGTCACTGCAAGTTTTGAATTATCTGTTCCGTCTGTAGCAAACAAAATCTTTTTAGCCCTGTTTTCATATTTTGAAACATAAGAAGATACTTCGGAGGAATTCACAACATCCCTCGACACAGAACCAAGCCACCTTTGAATTCCTTTTTTACCGTGTGATCCAAGCAGAATAACGTCGTATTTTTCTTTGTCTATCTGCTCCAGAACACTATCTACAGCTTCACCGCAGCGTTTTATCCCCTGTCCGAAAATAAGATTTGTCTTAGCAATTTCTTTTTGCGCAAAATCAAGGATTCCGTCAGCAACATTTGCACACGAATTTGCAAAACCATCCATCTCTATACTTACCTCATCAGGCAAAAATGTCCAGTCAATTACACAAATCACATCAACAACTGCCCCCTTTGTCCATTTCGCAAAATTATGCAAGGCATTAAAACTTATCTTTGATCCATCAGTACAAAATAAAACATGCATAGAAAATCCCTCTTAAAATAACTCACATTAATAAGATAACTTATGTTAAGAGAATGTAAATTGTCTGGTATTCTATAATTTTTTCTGTTAATATAATAGTAAAATGATAGATGTTCATTAGTTGTCCGAAAATTTTTGCGATAAATATATGTGCAAAATTTCGGAGTGGCGTTTAAAAATGTGTGCCATGCACAATGCGTGCAGGCGGGACGGAAAAGGCGACACTAGATTAAAAGGATTAAATGTAATAGTCATGCCGGCAGATGAAAAAGTAAATCTAAGGGAATATAAAAATTTAGTTGAAACAATTGCCAAGGTTGAGTACCAGAAATTTTCGGTATCTCATCTCGTTGAATTGCCGGAACTCATCAATATAGGAAATCACACACTGTATCTGCTTTTTAAAAACAATTCTCCGGAAAATTACAATACAACCTATCTGTCAACTGCAATAAAATGGGCAATTCGCAATGAGGTACGCCGCAGATACAAATGGTACTCTTTAAAAAATCGTAAAACCGTCGAAAACTCGGATACAGAAGAACAAGAAGTCCGCTGCGAAGTCTACAAAACGATTTTGTCTATCGACGAAATGCAGGATGCAGAAGTTCCTACTCAAATAAAAGCTGAAGAAAAAACTCCGGAAGAAGCATTTGAATTTGGCGAATTAAAAACTCAAATCATTGAATCAATGAAAAAACTTCCCAAAAGAGAACGCGAACTTATTGAATACAAATTTTTCAAAGAAAAAAAACTAAGAGAAATTGCAGAAGAATTCGATATTTCTCAATCAAGGATTTCAAGAATAATTCAGTCAGGACTGGACAAAATAAAAAAAGACTTAAAAAAACAGGGGATAATTTAGGGAATGAAAACAATATTTGAAAAAAGCAACAATGCGGGGATATGTTTAACTGATGAAAAAGAAGATTTAAGCTTTCTGCACTCTGAATTTCTAAGGAAAGAAGCATGTAACCTCCCGCAGGTAGGAGAATTAGAAGTTTTAAGACACTACAAAGAACTCTCTGACCGAAATTTTTGTATAGAAAAAGGTTTCTATCCTCTCGGTTCCTGTACAATGAAATACAACCCGAAAGTAAACGAACTTCTTGCAACTTTAGAGGGTCATGCAAATCTTCACCCGCTGATGAATGATGAAGATTCACAGGGCGCACTTGAGTTAATGTATAATCTGCAAGAAGCCCTAAAAACAATCACTGGAATGGACGCTGTAACTCTCCAGCCTGCAGCCGGTGCGCACGGTGAACTTACCGGCATGATGATTATCAAAAAATATTTTGAAGTAAAAGGAGAAAAGCGTACTAAAGTTATCATTCCTGACGCTGCGCACGGAACAAACCCGGCAAGCGCACACATGTGCGGGTTTGAAATTGTATCTGTTAAATCAAATGATAAAGGTCAAGTCGATATTGAAGCCCTGAAAGAAGTTCTTGATAAAGATGTTGCGGCAATAATGATGACAAACCCTAATACGCTCGGCATCTTTGAAGAAAATGTTCTTGAAATATCAAAATTAATGCACGATAACGGCTCACTGCTTTATTACGACGGAGCAAATTATAATGCAATTATGGGCTACACAAATCCTAAACTTATGGGATTTGACGTAGTACACCTAAACCTTCACAAAACCTTTGCAACTCCGCACGGAGGAGGAGGCCCGGGAGCAGGTCCTGTCGGCGTGGTTGAAGAACTAAGAGAATTTCTGCCGGCACCGGTTATTGCTTTTGACGGTAATAAATATTACAGAAATTATGACATTAAACATTCAATAGGTTCTGTAAAGTCTTTCTACGGGAATTTTGGAGTTTTGGTAAAGGCTTATGCTTATATTCTTATGATGGGTAAGAACCTTAAAAATGCTTCTGAAGATGCAGTTTTGAATGCAAACTACCTGAAAGAAAAACTTAAAAAATATTACGATTTGCCTTATGATGAACCTTGTATGCACGAATTTGTGCTATCAGGTGAAAAGCAAAAACACAATTATGGAGTATCTACTCTTAATATTGCAAAAAGATTAATGGATGAAAACACACATCCGCCAACAGTGTACTTCCCGCTGATTGTACATGAAGCACTTATGATTGAGCCTACGGAATCAGAAACAAAATCAAAACTGGATGAATTTGCAGATGTTATGATAAAAATTGCAAAAGAAGCAGAATGTAATCCTGAAAAGGTTCTGTCCGCACCTCATTCTACACCTGTAAAACGAGTTGACGAAACACTTGCAGCAAGACACCCAGATTTAAAATATACGGAACAATAAAAATGACAAAAGAAAATAAAAAAATAAAAGTAGCATTCCCGCACATGGGGACAATATATATAGCGTGGGCAGCGGCTCTAAGAAAGGTTGGAGTAGAACCTTTTATTCCGCCATATACCAGCAAAAAAACACTTTCTCTGGGAACAAAAAATGCACCGGAAGCAATCTGTCTGCCTTATAAATTAATTCTTGGAAACTTTATTGAAGCTATTGAAGGCGGTGCGGATTACGTGGCAATGATATCTTCTCCCGGGATTTGCAGACTCGGAGAATACGGTTCCTGCATAAAAAATGCACTGTCCGATATGGGATACAAAGCTAACTATATAGAACTCCAGCTGTATGACGGAATTGACGGGATGTACAGGTTTTTGAAAGAAATTTCCGGTAAAAATAATCCTATGCTGTTTATTAGGGCTATAATTCTTGCAATGCGCAAAGTTTTCCTTATGGATGATTTGGAAACAAAACTTTCACATTACAGAGCCAGAGAAGTTCACTATGGCGACGCTGAAAAACATTTTATTAAAGCCTTAAAAATTGTTGATGCAGCCATGAATACACAACAGATGAACAAGGCAAAAAAACTTGCGTTTGCAGAAATGGACAAAACTGAAATTGATAAAAATCGGGAAGTTTTGAACGTAGATATTACAGGTGAAATTTATCTTGTGTGTGATAAATTTTCAAATCAAGATATAGTAAAAGAACTTGGAAAAATGGGCGTTCAAACAAGAAAAAGTTTGACAGTGAGCAGTTTTTTGAAAGATGCAATCATTCCCAAAATGTTCAGAAAAGGAGAAACCCACCTTCAACGAGCAAATCGTCTTGCAAAACCTTACCTGATGAGAGATATAGGCGGAGATGCGCTTGAGTGTGTTTCTGACGTAAGATACGCAGATGAGAGAGGAATTGACGGAATTATACACATCAGTCCTTTTACCTGTATGCCTGAAATAATGTCACAAAATATTTTTCCTAAGATGAGAGAAAATTGTGATGTTCCGATTTTACCGTTAATTATGGACGAACAAACAGGTAAGGCAGGCTATCTGACAAGGTTAGAGGCTTTCGTAGACCTTATGCGAAGAAGGAAAAGAAAACTGGCTGTTGAAAACAAAAAACAAACTGAACTATCTAAGTAATTTGTTGAATAAAAAAATAAAGTAAAAGAGGTATAATTAAATATGCTCAAATTATTTAAAAATGAGTATAAATAAACAAATGAGGGTATAATATTAGCAACCAAGCTAAATTTGTTTATCTGGCTTATAACAATATATCTCACTTTTGCTAAAGGTGTTGTTGACACTCTGCCGGAAGCCTTTTCCGCAATTATAACTCTTTTATGTATGGTTGGAGCTTTTTGTGCGGGTTGGTTTTACATGGTCAAAGAATCTATAGAACTCTCACAAAAAGAATTTATACTTGATACAGACAGAGCAAAAGAAATTTTGAACCTGATAAAAAAAATCCCGACAGGTATAGGGAAATATTTTCTGTCATTTGTTGGTATGTCACTGGTTACTCTTGTTATTTTCGGGCTGTTTGCCGTGTGCATATATAAACTTGGAATGCATTTTATAGGAAGCATTGATTTTACAGCAGAACAAATAAAAAAAGCAATGGTTTCTCCGCAGGATATGAAAGCTTTTCTTGATTCACTTTCACTTGAACAGCTTTATAAACTAGGAAATTGGAATCTTTTGTTTATGGCTGCAAGCACAATTATGTCGTACCTGCTTCTGTTATGGGTTCCGGAAATTATATATAAAACCCAAAACCCTGTTGCCGCATTATTTAAATCAATCAAAAAGCTGTTTGTAAAATTCGGCAAATCAATTGCTCTGTTTATGTACTTAACATTTTTGAACTTTGCATTGTCGTTTGCAAATACTTTTTCACTTCTTCACCCGATAATATATATGTTAATGATGATTGCATATTTCTATTTTCTGGTTTATGTGGTTGTGTTAATATTTTCTTATTATGACAAAGAATTTAACAAACAAGAAGAAAGTAATAGCGATAGTCGGAGCGACGGCTAGCGGAAAAACAGCTTATTCCATTGAACTTGCCCAAAAGATTGATGGGGTAATAATCTCTGCTGATTCGAGATTGGTATACAAAGGATTTGATATAGCGTGTGCAAAGCCTACGGAAGCCGAAAGAGAAGGAATTCCACACTATATGATGGATATAGTAGAACCAGAAAAAGACTACTCTGCCGGTTTGTACGAACTTCAAGCAAAAAAATGTATTGAAGATATTATTTCCAGAGGTAAAACACCTATAATTACGGGTGGAACGGGTCTGTATTACAGAGTTTTACTTGAACATTATGATTTACCAAAAGTTGAACCTGATTATGCCTACAGAGAAAATCTCAAAAAAGAAGCAACCTCTGATTTATATAATCGGCTTAAAGAACTTGATTTGACAAGCTCAACCCGCATAGACAAAAATGACAAGAAAAAAATAATAAGAGCTTTGGAAGTAATCCATATTACAGGAAAACCAATGAGCGAAGTTCAAGGCACAAAAGAATCCGAATATGACGTTGAATGGATTGGGCGAAATTTTCCTAGAGATATTCTATATGAACGGATTAACAAGCGTGTTGACATAATGTTTGAAAACGGAATTATAGAAGAAACACAAAATTTACTAAATCGACACGGCAGAATTCCAAACATTTTATATACTATCGGCTATCAAGAAGTTATAGCTTATCTTGACGGGCTTATGACTCTTGATGAGGCAAAAGATAAACTAAAACAAAATACTAGAAATTACGCAAAACGACAACTGACCTGGTTTAGAAAAAACGAAAATATCAAATGGAATCATTACCCTGAAAAATTAAAGAAATAGCCTGATTAGTTTCGTTTTTGTGGTAAAATTACAGAGTAACGTTATTAGAGGATATGTGTTTATGAATAAAGAAATTTTGAAAAAAGCCGGTATTATTACCGCTTCAATTTTGGCAGGTTTGTATGTACTATTTTTAGTTCTACCTTTGTTTTTAGGCGGAATTGCAAATTCATGCGGTCACTATTTAACACAAGTAATCGAAGACGCATCAGGATTCAAAGTCAGATTTGAAAATGTACGTTTCACAACAACGCCTAAACTTACCGCCGGAGTAAAAATAGGTCATATAAGTGCAATAACACCGGATAACTATAATTTCCTAACTATAGATAATGCTTTTGGTAAAATTTCTTTAATACCGTTATTGGCAAGAAAAATCGAAATAGATTCCATAGGTGCAGAAAAATTTTCAACAGATTTAAAAGTTAAAAAGAACGGTAAATTTCAGCTTGAAGACTATATTCCGGCTCAAAACCGGCAAGAAGAAACGGAAGAAGTTTCGGCCCCTGTTACAGAACTGCCTCTGGGCTTAAAACTTTCAAATAAATTACCAGATATTCATATAAATGATTACAAAATTGCACTCATTGATATGCCTACAGAAAAGCAATATTACGTTCAAGGAGAGAATTTGAGCGTAAAAGATTTCATAATTAACAAACAATTTAAGATTTCAACAAACGGAAAAATCGTACTTGATGATAAAACCCCATTTAATTACGACATAAAAATTTTCAACAAAATTATGCCTGATATCTCGCTGAATGACTTGGTTTTTGCACCACCAAAGGCAGAAACGGAAACAAAAAGTACTGATATTCAAATAAATCCGAAAGATATATTTAAAACAATACATAAAAATGAACTTACAACAGACATAAAGACAGACATCACAACAGAAGGTTCTTTAGACGATATAAATCTACACGGACTTATTAACGCACAAAATATAAGCCTTGCAGTAAACGGAACTCCGCTCCCGCAAGGTCATGTACTCATAAACCTGAAAGGCAAAAATATAGATATTAACTCCGCTGTTTATACTGCAAATAATGAAGAAACCTCTCTTAATGGTGTAATTAAGACAGGCAAAAACCCGCATATTAATATTACCTGCAAATCAAACGCTCAATTAAATAATATAATTAAAGTCTTTGACAGTATTGCAAAATCTGTAAATATAAAAGACCTGGACACCCTGAGTGCCACAGGAGCTATTGACGCAGATTTTACAATTAATGCAGGGATGAAAAAAGTTGAATCCTCAGGATATTTTAAAATTCCGCAGGCAAGCGTAAAATATGGACTTTACAACGTATTAATAGATAAAATCTCTACAGATATTGATTTCTCAAACAATATGATTAATTTAAAAAATATTGGATTTTCAATCCTTAACCAACCATTGAAAGGTTACGGAACAATTAAACAGGATACAAGTACAGATTTACACCTAACTGCAGACAAGCTTCCTGTAAAAGGATTAATAACAGCGGCAGGACAAACA
>USHE01000092.1 GCA_900554385.1 uncultured bacterium
ATAAAATTAAAAGTAACCAAAGGACGACCGCTTAATAGCCAAATTACAAAAACTATACCGGCAAACAACGCATTTAACAGCAGAACTCCACCAATAGAAATTTTTGAAAACAAAGAGAGGACTTCAAATGTAAAAACAATATTTGCAAAAACACACAGGAAAATATAAATCAAATTTCGTATGACATTTTTGCACTCAATAATATTTGCAGTAAAAAAAGCAAAAGAAAAAACTAATAATAACGATATTAAAAATAAAAACATTCTGCGAACTACCTTACTTTATAATAGGATTATTCTTATTTTCATAAAACCTAAAGGTCTGTTTTACAGGTTTTCCATCGGCATCCATTCCGACATTGTACCTTATCCAAAAATCCAACTGTAAATCATGCTCATCAGCAAAATTTTTCTGAAATACGCATTCTTCGTGAGACAGGAAATTTTTCTCTTTTGAAAAATTCTTTATATACTTGAAATCCCTATTAAGGTAACTGCAAAAAACCCCGTTCTTATAATAATACCCGTTTTCATCAAGATTTTTATCCGAGAAAAAAGTTCTGTTTGTTTGTTTATCATCACAGGTCAATATAATATTATAATCATCAAAATTAATCTTATCTAGCTCTGACGCAAGCCCTGTATCAATATGATACCCTTTAAACATAAGTTCTTTTATTGGAGCTATTGACTCATCACCGGAAGGAAAATAAAGAATTTTATTATCTGGACTGTAATCCATTATCTTTTTACTTACCAAACAGGCAAGATCTCTAACTTTATAATTATTTACATCTAAACCTTCTCTAAAAAAAGAACATTTTGTAATAGTCCCAAGACGCTCTATATCAGCACCCTGTTTAAATGCATTTATTATTCCATTAATAGGGTACAAAGAAATATTTTCAGGAATAGTAAACAAATAAACCAAGGCTATAGCTGAAATAAACAATTTATAAAACCCGTATTTTTTATTATAAAAATACGCAATAAGAGGCAATGTCAAAAGTACAAATGTTGATAAAAACCTGATATTAAAACTCATGAAAGCTAAGCACGCTGACATTACAACAACGGTAATCCCATATACACATAACAGCGAGAACATCAACAAGTTCTTTCTGTTTCTAGATTTCAAACCTTTACAAAGGGTAAAAATATAAACAGGAATAAACAATAAAGGACCAAAAAACCCTACAGATGAACTCGCCGTTGAAACTGAATAAAAAACTACATTATAAGTTGCAACAGTATCTCCATATCCGGTATCTGCATTCAAAAATTGTAATAACCCCTCTCTCAACAATAAAATCTTAGAAGACAAGATAGCACTCCAAGGATATTCAGGGAACGCAAAGAAGTCAAAAATATATCTATATAAATTTGGGAAAACTGAAATCAAACCGTCAGTATTTGCATGAGCTTTTGCAACATTAACCGCTGATATAAAATTCCCGTAATTTATAAAATTCAAAATATAATTGTATGAAGAAAAAACAATAAATGTTAAAAAGAAAAACAACACAAAACGCACAAAATGTTTAATAATATTGGATTTATCTGTATAGTAAGTATACCAGACAAACCATAAAACAAGAGCAGGAAGCATTAAAATTACAGTGGTTTTGGTCCCAATTCCAAGAGCGAGAGCCAAAGCTGACATAATGCATAACAAAATATTTCGAGTCTTCAAGTACTGCAAATACAAATATATAGAACTAAGTACAATAGCAGCAACAATAACACCTGTGTCAAGCCCTGTAAACCTTACCAAAACAAAAGGAACAGATGCCGCTATCAATACCACCCACAATTTTTTCCTTATAGATGTTGTAATCTCTGACATAAAGCCGTATAAAGCCGTCAAATAAAGAATTACACCACAAAAATTAAATATAAATAAAAACCTGTCACTTTTTAAAAAAGTTATAAACCAGGCATATAAAATTTCTGAATTAATCGGAAACATAAGAATTCTGGCATCAGCAGCCTGAAAATGATTAAGATTGCCATAATCAACCCAAAACAATGCCCTAACAACCCTGTATGTGGAAGAATCAATATCAACCCCGGGAATAAGAGCAATTAGAATCAAAGAAACAATACAGGTGAAAACAAACCCCGCCAATAAAAAAGCTAATGTTTTGTCTAATTTAACTGCCGTTAAAATATTTTTAAAACAACTTTTCCAATCAACATGAATAACCGGACATTTTTTGCATACCCAGAAAATAGTGCTAAGAATTGCAAAAGCTAAATTCACATACAAAATGTTTGTTTGTGAAATGGCAGAAAAGAGAGAAAGAATTTCAAACGTCAAAACTACATTTGCAAAAGCTATTAACCAAAAACTAATTATATTATTAACAATATTTTTAAAATCTACACAGTTTGCAAGAAAAAAAGAACTTGCTAAAACAAGGACTATTGAACAAAGTAATAACAGCATATCCTCCCCCTTATGATAAAAATTTTATCAAAACATATATATATTTGCAAGAAAATACTTTACAAGAAAAAAATTTATTGTTATAATGACTGAGCAATGAATAAAAATTTTCAATACCGACGTATAGTAAGTAACATAAAGGGCTTGTTTTAAGAATAAGACACTTACTTTTTGTCGAAAAAATAAAAATCATAAACAAGGCCTTTTAAAAAAAGGTCTTCTTTTTTGTTAAAAAAGGTTAAAAATAGGACAAAAAAGAGCAATAAAAATTTTGAGCAGTGTTAGAACATAAGTGAAAGGTTAGTAAAATGACAAAAAAACTTCGACGAAACTCAATCATAAAGGCGAATGCCCCACTCGTCAAATTAATGAATTTAATCTGGGGCTTGTAGTACACAGATTGAGGGAACGGCTTTATTAAAGCTGTTCTAAGGAGAAAAAAAGAACATGATTTCAGCAGTAACAAGCTATTTATATTCAAACCTCGGAAGTAATTCCTCCCTATTACCCCTTGCGATAAAGGATATTGCAAACAGCGTCGGCTTAACGGCGGGTTCATATATCACAGGAAAAGATGTAGAGAGTCAGGACAGATTTATAGATGAATTCGGAACACAGGCGATTTGGCTGGGTGCAATTCCGTTTTTCAAAGGACTAACCAATTACACGGTATACAAAGCATTAGGGATTGACCCTAAATTTGACGTAAGAAATCTAAAAAACAAGGAAATTCTTGCACAGGCAATAGAAAAAGCTCCGACAAAAGAGATTGCAGAAAGTATAAAAAAAGCCGCCGCAAACGAAAAACTTATAAAAGGTCTTGCTCTAGGTAAATTTGCATTCGCAACCTCAGGCGCAATTGCGGCATACACAGGCTTAACTAAATACAGACAGAATTACAGACTCAAAAAAGCGAAAGAAGAACTTGCAGAACAAAACAAAAACAATGTGCAGGAAACAAACATACCTTTCAAAAGCACAGTTCCGCAAGCGTTCAGCGGTGTACATACACAAAACGGAAAAAATATCAGTTTTGGCGGAGCATTAGAAGAATTCATGTTTAACCCTGCAAAAAACATGATGCTCCTTGATGGTGCAATCACAGAAGAAAGACTCAGAAATTCAGAAAGCAAACAGGAATTTATAAATTATACAATTAAAGAAGGCGGAACCTGGGCATTTATGTATTTTGCAGGTGACATCATAAGAAAGCATCTTGAGAAAAAAGCCTTATCTAAAGAACAGCCTACACCAATATCACTTGACTCAAGAATAATAGAATGCAAAGAACTAAGAGAAGCATTTAAGCTTGGTACAATCAAAAAGAGCCTTGATGATTTCACAAAACAATGTCCTGCAAATTCTACAGATTTACACATCTATAACTTTATTCACGACAATCAGGATAACTTTATTGTAAAAATGGGCAAAAAATCGAAACTTATTGCGACAATTAAATCTGCAAAAGATATAACCAATGACACAAAAGACACATGAGCCTACCTTGATATAGATGAATTCAAAAATCTAAAGAACGAACTTAATCTTTTATACGAAAAAGCACCAAAAGACAACCTGGATGACTACTTAAATAAAGTAATAAAGACAAAAAGAATTTCAGTATTAAAGAATATGGGAATTTGTATAGGAGCATTAGGTGTAGGAGTTCCGCTGTTAATGATAGCGATGAGATATATTCTCCCGAATAACAAAGAGTACAAAGTAATGGAACAGGCAAAAAAAGAAACCAATACGACTATTGCGACAGCTTAATTCCCTCGCTTACGATGTAAGCAGTCGACCAGCAGTTTTGGAGATTGAAACCTCCGCAGAAACCGTCAATATCCAGAACTTCCCCGCAAAAATAGAGTCCTGCGGTAATCTATGATTCCATAGTCTTAGGGTTAATTTCTTTTAAATCAACCCCGCCGGAAGTCACAACTTCACCATCAGGACGCGTTCCTACGGCTGTAACTTTAAAAGCTTGTAAGAAATGAAGAATTTTATCTCTGGATTTTCCGTCAATTAAATGGCATTTTTTATCTGCAGGAACAGAACAATGTCTAAGAATATATTCTGCAAAAGATTTTGGAATAAATTCCGATAAAAGATTTTTTATATCTTTTTGAGGATTATTGTTCAATTCATCCTGCAAATCCAGATTTTCCACAAAGTTAATATATATATTATAAGGGAATTGCTCGCGTGCCATAATAGAAGAAATATAATAAATCAAAGGCCCTGTCACGCCCGTATGTGTAAACATCAAATCACCGACGGCACTTTTCCCGCAAAATTCTGCTCTTACATTTTTAAAACTTACACCGCTCAACTCAACAAAATCTTCATTTGTTCTTAACCCGCATAAAGCCGGCTTTGGAGAAATGATACTGTGGCCAAGGTCTTCTGCAAGAGTAAAAGCACCATGTCCGCCTATTGCAAGTATAATTTTATCAAAACAAAACTCTCGTTTCTCGCAGAAAACAGTAAACCCCGAATTATTTTTAAGAATAGTGTCTACCCGTTTTTCAATAAAATTTACACTTTCAAGCGAGTGCAAAAACTTTTCACGGACATCCACTGCACTATTAGATAGCGGGAATATCCTCATATCATCCTGAATATAAGTTTCAACACCTATTTTTTGAAAAAATTCCAGAGTATCAGCAGTCGAAAAACGTGAAAATATAGAATACAGAAACTTTTCTCCACGTGGATAATTTGAGGCAAGCTCTTTGAAATCAAAATCTGCATGTGCAAGATTACACCTGCCGCCACCGGTAGGAAGAAGGGTAGCCAGGGGCGATTTAGCCTCAAATACAGTCACATGACAAAAGTTTTGGAGCAAATATGCACAAAAACACCCTGCAGGACCTCCGCCCACAACTGCAACTTTACAACTCAACCCGTGTCCCATATAAAAATACCATTTCAGGGTTTTCTAAATCATTGTGCAAATCCGAAATTGTTTTATGAAGAACCGGATGTTCAAAATCAGGATTTAATTCGAGCATAGGTACAAGAATAAACGCCCTCAAATGAATATATTTATGAGGAATAATGAGATTTTCTTCATTAACTATATCCTTGTTATAAAACAAAATATCTATGTCAATAGTTCGGTCTTCATAAACATTTTTTTGTACAGGCTTTCTGCCAAGCTGCCCTTCAATTCTTTTACATTCGGCAAGCAACTTCTCCGGCGATAGTGAAGTTTTAATTTCTACAACCGCATTTACAAACCAATTTTTTGAATTCATATTCCACGGCTCAGTTTCATAAAACGCTGATGTTCTAATTACACTGATACCTTCAACAGCGCCCAAAAGCACAGTTGCCTGCTGAATATACCCAATTCTGTCACCGCAGTTAGACCCTAAACTTAAATATACTATTGCCATAATAATATTTTATAAATTTTTTCACATAAAGTCAACAAAATTTTAAGATTATAATAAATATTTTACCCTGTTAGAAATTTTGTGTATAATAGGTTTATGGAAATTTACGGGATTTTAAGTACAATATTATTTTACATATCGCTGCCATTTTATTACGCAGAACGCGTAATCCATAAAAAATCTTTTGGCTGGAATGAAAAATTCGGCAATTCAGTACCGCCATTTGAAAATGAAAAGGTTATAATGCTTCACGGAGTTTCCGTTGGCGAAGTTATTGCACTTGAAAATCTGGCAAAAAAAATAAAAGAAGAATTTCCAAATTATAAACTTGTAGTTACTACAGGTACAAAAACCGGACAAGACATTGCTCACAAAAAATATGCAGATATTGCGGATTTTATAACATATTTTCCGTTCGATATCCCGCAGTGTGCAGATAAATTTCTTGATAACATAAATCCATCTATTGTTCTGATAGCGGAAACAGAGTTGTGGCCGACATTCGCCTATAAATGTCACAGGCGAAATATTCCTATTGTTGTAATAAACGGCAGAATTTCGGATTCTACATATAAATCATACAAACTTGCAACACCATTTTTCAAAGAAGTTTTCAAGAACTTTACGGCAGTATATGCCCAAAGTTCAGAGGATAGAGAAAAATACATATCTATAGGAATGCCTTCTGACAAAACAGAAGTAATGGGTAATCTTAAATTTGATGTGAAGAAAAAAGAAGCAGACATAGAAATAGGACAAACAAATTCCCGAATAATTATTGCAGGAAGCACCCACAAAGGAGAAGACGAAATTGTCCTAAAAACATTTAAAAAACTAACAGAGGAGTTTTCCGACATAAAACTCCTGCTTGCACCGCGTCATCCAAACAGAGTTCCGTCAATACTGCCAATTTTAGATAAATCAGGTATGACATACGGAAAACGTTCCGCTGACGATAAGTTTACAGAAAAAGACATTATTATACTGGATACGCTTGGCGAGCTTGGAAAAATGTATTCTATATGTCATTTTGCCTTTATAGGCGGCAGTTTCAACCATACAGGCGGACACAACCCGCTTGAAGCAGTCGTTTACAACAAACCTGCAATTTCAGGTCCTGATGTTCACAATTTTAAAGATATATATTCAATTCTAGGAAAAACAAATGCAGGTAAAGTCGTTAAAACACCTATAGAGTATTATGACGCCTGCAAACAGCTTTTAGAAAACAACGATTTTTATACTCAAGCATGCAAAGATTGTGAAACCGTTTTTGAAGCTCAACAAGGTGCGCTTGAATTTGTCATAGATAAAATGAGAAATATCCTCCATTAAATGGTTGAATTCACTGCACTTTCCGTATTTGATTAAGAAATGTAACGAAACAAGAACAAAAAATTAAAGTTTTTGTTCCATTGTGCCGATACATAT
>USHE01000093.1 GCA_900554385.1 uncultured bacterium
CGAAGTCGCAAAACTTGCATTGGAAAAACTTATTGTCGACGGCCGTATCCACCCTGTCCGCATTGAAGAAATGGTAGAAAAAGCCAACGAAGAAATCGAAAAGAAAATCAGGAACGAAGGCGAAAATGCAGCTCTAGATATGGGAGTTATGGGCTTAAACAAAGAATTAATAAAAACCCTCGGACGTCTTTATTACAGAACAAGCTACGGTCAAAACGTATTAAAACACTCACTTGAAGTAGGTCATATTGCAGGAATGCTTGCCGCAGAACTCGGTGCAAATGTAGCCGTGGCAAAACGTGCAGGACTTCTGCACGACATAGGCAAAGCAGTAGATCAAACTCAGGAAGGAACACATATTCAACTCGGGGTTGAACTTGCTGCCAGATACGGAGAAAAACCTGAGGTTATCCATGCTATTGAAGCACACCACGATGATGTTGTGGCTAACACAATTGAGGCAGTTCTCGTGAAAGTTGCAGACGCTATTTCAGCAGGCAGACCCGGCGCAAGACGAGATACACTCGAAATTTACATCAAACGTCTACAGAAAATTGAAGAAATCGTTAACAGCTTTAACGGTATTAAACAATCTTTTGCAGTTCAAGCGGGCAGAGAAGTTAGAATTATAGTTCAAGCCGAAATATTTGATGATTTAGCATCTCAAAGACTTGCAAGAGATGTTGCAAAACGTATTGAGGATGAACTCGATTATCCTGGTCAAATCAGAGTTACGGTAGTCAGAGAATTCAGAACAACAGAAATTGCAAAATAACAAAACTACCCTCATAATGAGGGTAGTTTTTAACAAAAATTATTACAAGGAAAGAGTATGAGCGCAGATAAAAAATTAATAAAAATTTTATTTTTCGGAGATATGGTAGGAAAACCCGGACGTATTGCCGTAAAGAATTTTCTTGCCAAAAACCGCGACTCGTATGACTTTATAATAGCTAACGTTGAAAATGCATCACACGGATTTGGTCTTACTGAAAAAAATTATAACGATATCTCTGATTTCGGAGTTGACGCAATGACCTCCGGAAATCACATTTGGGATAAGAGAGAGATTTTTAACTACATCGAAAATGCTGATAAGCTTTTGCGTCCTATAAATTATCCAAGAGGTTCTCACGGTTCTGGCAGCAGAATTTTTGAAAAAAACGGGATTAAAATAGGAGTAATAAGCGTTCTCGGCAGAGTCTTTATGAACCTTGTAGACTCGCAGTGGGAATGCGTTAAAGAAGAAATTCAAAAAATCAAAAAACTTACACCAATCGTAATTATAGATTTTCATGCAGAAGCAACAGCAGAAAAAATTTGTTTTGGAAGATACTGCTCAGAACTTGGAGTAAGCGCATTTTTCGGAACGCATACTCACGTTCAAACAGCAGACGAAAGTATTATTAACAATATGGGATACATTACAGACGCCGGTTTTTGCGGAGCTACAGACAGTGTTATCGGAATGGAATACAAAACATCCCTCAACCGTTTTTTGACAGCTATCCCCGAACGTTATGACGTGGCAGAATGCGACACAGCTCAAATTAATGCTGTAGAAGTCGAAATAGATACAGACACAGGTTACGCAACTGCCATTAAAAGAATTTTTTGTAGTAGAAATAATAAAGAAGAGGAAACAAGTCAATGAAAACGGATTTGCACATTCACACCTATTACTCGGACGGTGTGTTTTCGCCCGAAAAAATAGTTGATACAGCAATCGACGTCGGACTGCAGGTTATTGCTCTGACTGACCACGATAATGTCCTATCGTACAAAGTTGCAAAAGATTATTTAAAAAAAGAAAATAAAGAAGATAAATTAGAAATTATTCAAGGGGTTGAAATCAATACCCTCTATAAAAATTATGAAGTCCACATCCTTGGATATTTTATGGATACAAAAAACAGCGACTTCCAAAACCTTCTAAAAACACAACTACAGGCAAGTGTTAATCAGACAAAAGAAATTATTAACCTTTTATCTAAAAAAGAAGGAATTAAAATAAAATTTGAAGACATAAAAAAACAAGTAGCTGAAGGCGGCAGTATAGGTCGTCCGCATATTGCAAAAGCAATTACAAACGCAGGCGGCACAAGCAACGTTATGGAGGCGTATGCAAAATATTTTCATGACGACTCTCCGGTTTATATAAGAAGAAAAACCGTATCTCCCCATGATGCAGTTGAAATAATATACGATGCAGGAGGAATTCCTGTTATCGCACACCCGCACGACATTGATATTGCCGAATCTTTAATCAAAGAACTTATGTCATACGGGCTAAGAGGAATTGAAGCTTACCACAGGAAACACTCTCCGGCTTGCGTTGAATATTTTTCATCAATGGCAGAAGAACTCGGACTTATTGTGACCGGTGGTTCAGACTTCCACGCCCCTAATATTATGAACGGACAGATTATTTTAGGCAAAAACTTTGTACCTGAATGGATTTATGAAAAACTTATTCAGGAAAAAAAGTTGATAGATATGGCTTGAGGATCTTATGAAATACAAGAGATTTTGGAAACTTGAATACTCTATAACTCTAATAGTTCTGTTTGCAATTGCGTTGCTTTGTGTTCCGGTATCACTTCAATCCACTATGCAGGCAAAATTTATAACGCGCTGGAAAGATTGCTATAAACGTGTAGCTTATATGAAAGAAGCGATTTCTAAACAGGAAAAAGCGGATATTCTGAAAAGCTTTAAAAGGGCGAATAATGAAGAAGATAGAGAACATCTTCTTATGAATATAATAAAACCCTACTTTAGATTAGATGAAGAAAAACTTCCAAAACGTTACCACCCGAGATATATGAACAAAAAGCGAGTAAAGCATAATGATTTTTACTACTTTGATGAAATATATTACACGGAAAATAAGATTATCGTGGGAATAAAAGATATTGACGAAGACGCATACCCGATGTTTATGATGATGTTTGATATAAATGGGAAACTCCCGCCGAATATGTGGGGAAAAGATATTTTTGGAGCTAAAATTTTTGAAGACAGAGTTGAAGCTTTCGGGGAATCTGAAACTCTTGAGAACATGAGAAAAGATTGCTCACCTGAAGGAACAGGCATAAGCTGTTCTTACTACTATAATATTGGAGGAAATTTTGTTGACTAAAAACATCTGCGTATTCGCATCACCTTGCAATTATCTTGACAAAAGCTATTACCCTGTTGCAGAAAAACTTGGAGAACTCCTCGCAAAAGCAGGATTTAACATGGTCTACGGCGGAAGTTCTTTAGGTCTGATGTGGGCTTGTGCCTCTAAAGTTAAAGAAAATAACGGAAAGATTTATGGAGTCATGCCGGAAAAATTATACAATATGGGAGTTTCTACAGACGCCTGCGTTGATTTAACGGTAACTCCATGCATGAGAACTAGAAATGCAAAAATGGATGAGCTTTCAGACGGATTAATCGCTCTGCCGGGCGGATTTGGTACACTGGAAGAACTTTCGGAAATGATTGTTCAAAAACAACTCGGCTATAATAACAAACCTATTGTCATTTTAAATACAAACGGATTTTACAATAAGCTAATAGAATTTTTTGAAGTAATTATTAATGAAAAATTTGCAAACCACAAAATATCAGAGAATCTTTATTACATTGCAAGTACACCGGAGGATGCAGTGAATTATCTCAAAAATTACGATTACTCCGCCAAAGCGGTTACTAGTGACGAAATATACACTCGCTGATAATATTTTGTAATATTAACGCAATTTTTACTATGCCCGTATTTAAATAAAATATGGACAAACACATTTCTTTTACCTCAAAGATTAATTTCGTGGATTATACAGCCTTTACAAGATTAAATCAAAAAGGTTATAATATCGGATTTCGACATGATGTTCCAAACATAATGAAAGACAGGGATTTTTATACAATGGGAGTTAGAACCTGCACTGGCGGCGGACTTGTTATTCCTTACAGAGAAGCCGAAGGTTTCCATTTTTGGGATGATTTAACAAATATAAAAAATTTTAACGAAATAGTTAACAAGCTTTTTAGGTTTGTAAAAAATCCTGAAAGAGGATTGCTAGTCGGAAGTAAAAATCTTGAAACAAACAAATATTCTATTCCTCAATTCAAAAAATTGAAACAAGTTTTTCAGGACAGATTGCAACATTTAACCTGCTTTGAAGAACACCAACACCGAAGTTCTGAAACAAACCTGAGTTATTCACTTGACACTGATACCTGGACAATTAACACCAGATACTGGGAAAACAAAAACCCTCATACAGTAAAAGATATAAATTCACTATTAGAAGCTTTCAAACACGTAAAAATCGCCAAAGGCGACCGACTGTTTTTTAACGGAAAAGAAGTAGACATAAAGCTCTATCCGGAAATATTTACACAATAAAAATAAAATGTCGTCAAGGTTAAAAAAATTTGCACACTATGGTTTGCAAAAACAGTAATAATATAATCTATTTACAACATATCTTAGGCCACGCCCCAGTTTTTCTAAAAATGTTTTTGGAGGTTCTTTAGCGGGTTCTGCAGAAATTTTAACTATAGGTACAAAATTATTACTAAAATTTTTTAAATTTTGTTCTTTTCCAACAAAACTTGAATTAAAAGTTGAAATATTTTGTACACGCATAATACATACCCTTTCGTAAAAATGTCGAAGATGGGACTCGAACCCACAAGGCGTTAACCACATGAACCTGAATCATGCGCGTCTACCAATTCCGCCACTTCGACATTTCAGTTTTAGAGTTTTATTCTTTTGTCAAGATTTTTGTTGTCTACGTGGCGGATGTTGACTCTTGGTCAACCCTCTCCGTAAACGATTTTTAATCGTTTCCGTCGGCAGAGTGCCACTTCGACTTTTCTCGTTTTGAGTTTTATTCTTTTGTCAAGTTATTTTATCTTTTTGAAAAATTCATCGGCTATAAGCTGTGAATATTTCGATTTTTCATTCGCAGAAATTAAAAGCCTGCTTTCACCATCTTTTGTTTCCGCCACTGATATTATACCCGAAATATCTCCAATTGGCAACTTGCTAATTTTTGCATTAAATCTTACATAAGGAGCAGACTTTCCATAAGAATAAACACTCCCCCTTTTCGTTACCTGCAAGTCTTCCACTGCAATAGCCTGATATTTAACCTTTGAAATTACTGATTTTAATTTATTTTCAATATCTTCTGACTGCAAATCTTCTTTTGTCAAAAGCGGTTTTTTATTCGCATCTATTACTATAAATTTCTGTCCGGTTGCCTTATGCTCGGCAGCAACACCATTATATCCAAACATGCCAGTCGCTTTCTCAAGCTCAAATTCTTCATTTATCGCTGAAAAATCTCCCACTTTTTTAGCCCTTTCAAGCATGACTTCATGTGATGGATTGAACCACTGTGAAGAATACTTCATAATCCATTCCTTCCCGCCAAGAGAGAAAAAACCGACAACCGCAAGTGTTAATATTACAGATCTTATTAAATTTTTTAAACATCCCATATTGACATCCTCTTTTCATGCTATAATCTAATTATAATTATGACAAAATTGGAAATCAACACTATACAAACTAAAGATGTAGATATTGAAAAACTGACACCGGTCATGCAGCAATATCTCGAAAATAAAAGACAAAACCCAGATGCGGTTTTGCTGTATCGCCTTGGGGATTTTTACGAAACCTTCTTTGAAGATGCTGTTCTGCTTTCAAAAGAGCTTGAGCTTACTCTCACAGGTCGAGATGCCGGAGCTGTTTATGGTCGTGTCCCCCTTGCAGGAATTCCAGTAAAAGCCGTCAGCGGTTACTTGGAAAGACTTGTAAATAAAAATATTAAAGTTGCAATCTGCGACCAGCTTGAAGATCCGAAATTTGCTAAAGGTCTTGTTAAACGAGGAGTTACTCGAGTTATAACAGCAGGTACACTCACTGAAAGCGACTTTTTAAAACAGAATTCAAACAATTATATTTGTGCAATGTTTAAGGATGAAAAAAGCGACATCTACGGATTTGCCTATGCTGATATTTCAACGGGAGAATTTAAAACAACACAAGCTCCTTTGAATTTGATTACAGCAGAGCTTGCAAGAATCATGCCTGCTGAAATTATTGCGCCGTCTGTTGCTCAAAAAGTCATGCCGTTTCAAATTGTACCGGACGAAAAAATCGATTTGCCTGAAAGAATTCAAAAATTATACAATTGTTCTAAAATTCCTGCATCCGTTTTTGATACACAGTTTGCAGAAAACAATTTAAAAGCAATATTCCAAACCAAAAGTCTTGAAAGTTTCGGATTCTCAAAATACAAACTAGGTTTTAGAGCCGCAGGCGCGCTTCTTGCGTATGTATGGGAAACTCTGAAAAATAATATCCCGAAATTTGAAAGAATTGAAACCTATGAACTGTCTGAATATATGATTATGGATGGCAGCACAAGACGTAACCTTGAACTCGTTGAAACCTTGCGGGAAAAGAATAAGTACGGTTCTTTGCTGTGGGCTGTTGATAAAACAAAGACAAATATGGGCGCAAGACTTTTGAAAAACTGGATTTGCCAGCCTTTAAAAGACGTTAAGTCCATTATGGACAGACAAAACGCCATATCTGAATTTGTTGATAAAACTAATTTGAGAAAAGCTGTCATAGAACTTTTGGAAAAAATGTATGACATTCAACGGCTTTCTACAAGAATAAGCAACAGTTCCGCAAGCCCAAGGGATTTTCTCAGTTTAAAAGAATCGCTTTTTGCCCTGCCGGAATTATTGGAATGTACAAATAATCTTGAAAACAACCCGCTTCAAAAAATAAATGATTACATTGAAGAAATTAAAGATTTTACTAATCTCATAGACCGTACACTTCTTGAAAATCCGCCAATGGTTATAAAAGAAGGCGGAATTATAAAATCCGGCGTTAACGGAGAACTTGATTACTTTAGAGATTTGCTGACAGGCGGAGAAAACTGGCTTAAAGAGTTTGAAGAATCCGAACGTGAAAAAACAGGTATCAAAAACCTGCGTGTAAACTATAACAAAGTTTTCGGCTATTTTATAGAAGTTACAAATGCCAACCTTAGCATGGTACCATCTGAATATATAAGGAAACAAACTCTCACAAACGGCGAAAGATTTATTACAGAAGAATTAAAAAAGCATGAGGATGATGTTCTTTCTGCTAAATTTAAATCTACCGAACTTGAGTATAAATTATTCTGTGACTTTAGAGAATATTCAAAGGAATTTGTCACAAGAATCAGAGAAATTGCAGAA